>JAAUOI010000030.1 GCA_012036375.1 Allobrachymonas sp.
GAATTTTACTCGGCTCGATGGTCAGTTTTTCCTTTGCTTTGTAGCTTGCATTGCACGGTTGCTTGGTTTGCGCTCATTGGCCTAGGTGCGCCCTGTGCGCAGGGGCTCATGCAGGTTGCGCGGGAGTTACGCGGCACCTGCCGCGATGTTGACGAATGAAAACGCAAAGCGTTTTCTCACCCTGTGCTACCAAAATCGCCCCTGCGCACAGGGCGCACCCAGGCCGTTTTGTAGCGAACTTGCCGCCGTCACCGAGTGCGTTGTTGCAGGTCAGCCATGATCAGAAACCACTGGCGCGGTGGCGTGGGACTGTCGCCGAGCAGAAATTGACGGAGAGTGACACTCTTCGCGCGAAGATTTTCTGAATAGCTCATAGGCCGCGTGGCATGGGGGCACTGCGGCCTGCGATTTGTGTCGGGGCAGGCGCTGCAAACGCGCCAGC
Organism: Allobrachymonas sp.; assembly: GCA_012036375.1. Classification (GTDB taxonomy): domain Bacteria; phylum Pseudomonadota; class Gammaproteobacteria; order Burkholderiales; family Burkholderiaceae_C; genus JANMDU01. Next base: position 443 of record JAAUOI010000030.1, read on the forward strand.
GTTTGTACTTCGTCATCTCAGGCAACAAGTGTTGCCAAACTCCTGACACGACACCATGAGCAGGCCGCAGTGCCCCCATGCCACGCAGCCGCTATCAGCCAAACGAAACTCGAAGCGCACTACACCACTCGCATCTGCAACAACTGCGCCGCCACGCCAATCGCAATCACTTCTGGCTCTTTGCCCCCAATACCTGCCAAGCCAATCGGGCATGTGACATGCGCCAGCTCTTCAGCAGAAAAACCCCGCTCCTCCAAGCGATGGCGAAACGTCGCCCATTTGGTTTTGCTGCCAATCAGCCCAATGAAAGGCACATCGCCCTGCTCCCGCTGGCGCTTGAGGCACGCGGCCACGATGTCTAAATCTTCCGCATGCGAAAAGCTCATGATCAGCACATGGCTGCCCGCTGCCAAATCGGCCACTGCCGCCTGCACCGGCGCGGAATGCTCAGTCTGCACATTCGCTGGCAAATCAGCCGGAAAAATCTCATCGCGGCTGTCAATCCAGTGAATGCTCGCTGGCAAATTCGCCAAAGCCTTCACAATCGCCTTGCCTACATGACCCCCGCCAAACAGGGCAATTTTTAAGGCTTTTGAGCTGTTTGCCGTTATAGAATCTGCGCGGAGTGCTATCAATTGAGTAGTGTCTTTCGCCGCAAGATACTGCATTTTGAGCCAGACCACACCGCCGCAGCATTGCCCGAGCGAGGGTCCTAGTGCGTAGCGATGGATTTGCTCATTGGCTGCTGGCATCTCGTCAACCTGCGCCAACCAGCTGCGCGCCTTGGCAATCGCATCAAACTCCAAATGCCCGCCGCCCACCGTGCCCTCCACCGCATCCGCTGTCACGCGCATCCAAGCGCCCACCTCGCGCGGGCTGCTGCCTTCAAAGCGGTCAATCGTGATCCAGATGCTGTTTGTCATGCAGCAAGTGTAGTTTCTACAGTGCTTGAGATCGCTTGCCATTTGCGCCAATAAGCCAAAGCCGTGCGATACGTACCCTGCTGCACTTGCAGCGTCGTCGCCAAGTCATGCCCGTAGCCGCCACCCATGGCAAACGCCAGCGGAATACGCCGCTGCCAGGCCCAATCCATCACGCGCAGATCGCGGGTGAGCAAGCCGTCGTAGCTGATTTTCAAGCGCCCTAAGCGATCACCTTCATGCGGGTCAGCGCCTGCGAGATACAGCATCAACAAGGGAGATGAATCGTCGTAAAAACAGCGCTCCAGCTCATCAAGCGCATGCTCCAGCGCTTCCAAATACGGCACATCGGTGCAGCCATCGGGCAAGTCCACATCATGGTCGCTCATTTCCTTGCGAAACGGAAAATTCTTCTCGCCATGCATGGAGAGGGTGTAAACGCTCTCATCGCCTTGGAAAATTTTGGCCGTGCCATTGCCTTGGTGAACATCCAAATCCACTATCGCGACCTTGAGCTTTTTCGCAGCGGGATGCGCCATTTCATACTCACGCTGCATCACCCGTGCAGTCACCGCAAATCATTGAACACACAAAAGCCGCCGCCTTTGTCGGCATAACTGTGGTGCGTTCCACCCGCGAGATTGCCTGCAATGCCTTGCGCTGTTCCACCTTGCAAACCCAGCGCCACCCGCGCCGCCTGCACGCTCGCGCCCACCGAGCGCCGCGCTCTTTCGGCCATGGCCTCGCTCCAAGGAAAGCCAATCTCCCGCATGATTTTCGGATCAAGCCCACCCTGCTCCACGCCCAGCGAAATACCGCGAATGTAGGCGCTGGTGTGCACCCAGTTCAACTCCTCATCGCTGGCTCGCGGCGCAATTTGCAGCTGAACAGAAGGCAATGCTTCCTGCAGCCAGTTGCGCAGCAAACTGTATTTGCCCATCGGAAAACGATGACCCGCAGGAAGCGGCAAGACAAATTGATCAGCGTAATAAGCGTGCATACCCACTGATGCTCAGGCTAATACCAGCGCGAGGCTAGTGGTTCAATGCAAGCACCAAGCCCTCTCAACTCGGCACCAAAAAGTCTCTGCTGATGCGTGCGCCCAAGGCATTGATGCGGTCAAGAAACTGCGTGAGATACGCATGCAACCCGGTGGCCAATATTTCGTCGATGCGGCCAAACTGCAAATCCGCTCGTAATTTGCCGGCGCTGCGTTGCGTTTCATCCGACTGGGCGTTGGCCACCAGCAAAAGATTTTCCATTACTGCATTCATACTGGCTCGCAGCGAGCGCGGCATGTCGCCTCGCAGGATGAGTAGTTCAGCCACACGCTCAGGCGTGATCACATTGCGATAGACCTTGCGGTAAATCTCAAAGCCCGAGACGCTGCGCAAAATCGCGCTCCAGTGGTAAAAATCCAGCTCTTGGTCTTTGGCATTTGCAGCGCCATAGAAATCGCTTTGCAGTGCGTGGAATTTCACATCGAGCAAGCGCGCCGTGTTGTCTGCCCGCTCTAAAAATGTGCCTAAGCGAATGAAATGCAGGCTTTCATCCATCAGCATGGTGCCCACTGTGACACCGCGAGACAGATGGCTTCTGAATTTCACCCATTCAAAAACTTGCCTGGATCGTGCTCGAACTCGCCGTCACTCAGCATGCGCTTGAGTTCAAGCCAAGTTTGGTTGATCGTCTCCCAGACCTCGGTTGTCAGCGTGCCGCGCACCGCGCGCGCATTCTCGCGGGCTTGGCTGATGCAGCTCATGATGCTTGATGGATTCAATTCATTTTCCACCATGAACTGCATCACGTTTTGCGCGTTCACGCTGTTGTGCCAAGTGGTGTAGCTTTTTTCAAGCTCACTGATGGAGACAATCCCCTCCCAGCCTGCCTGCGCCACTGCAGCAGATTGCGGCAACAAAGAAGTTTGGTAGTTCACATCCAGCATACGCGCGGTGTTCTCAGCCCGCTCGGTGTAGCGAGCCATCCAAAACAAGTGATCGGCAGTGCGACTTAGCATGATTTATTCCTCCATAACCCAGGTATCTTTCGTCCCGCCGCCTTGCGACGAGTTGACCACGAGCGAGCCTTCTTTCAAGGCGACGCGCGTTAAACCGCCGGGGACGAGTTGTACGGTTTTGCCTGAGAGAACGAAAGGTCGCAAATCAATGTGGCGCGGAGCGATGCCGCTTTCCACAAAAGTGGGGCAAGTGGAAAGTGACAAAGTCGGCTGCGCGATGTAGTTGTTTGGATTGGCCTCCAACACGCGCCTGAAATCTTCAATTTCCGCATTGCTGGCCGCCGGCCCCACCAGCATGCCGTAGCCGCCTGCGCCGTGTACTTCTTTGATCACCAATTCACTCATGTGATCAAGCACATAAGCCAACTCTTGCGGCTCGCGGCACATATGCGTTGGCACGTTGTGAATGATCGCTTGTTCGCCTAAGTAAAACTCAATCATCTTAGGCACATACGGGTAAATTGATTTATCGTCAGCCACACCTGTGCCTACCGCATTGGAGATCGTTACCTTGCCAGCTTTGTAGGCCTGCATCAGACCGGCGCAGCCCAAGGTGCTCGTTGGGCGAAACACGCGCGGATCGAGAAAATCATCGTCTACCCGGCGGTAAATCACATCGACCCGGCGCGGACCTTGCGTGGTGCGCATGAAGATAAAGCCGTCTTGCATAAAAAGATCTTGCCCCTCCACCAGCTCCACGCCCATTTGCTGCGCTAGAAAGGCGTGCTCGAAATACGCGGAGTTGTGCATGCCCGGTGTGAGCACCACCACCGTCGGGTCGCCAGATGTAGGCGGCGAAATGCTGCGCAAGGTATCGAGCAGCATGTCGGGATAATGCGCCACGGGCGCCACTTTGTTTGCGCAAACAAATCGGGAAAGAGCCGCATCATCATCTTGCGGTTTTCAAGCATATAACTCACACCGCTAGGCACGCGCAGGTTATCTTCCAATACGTAATACTGCCCATTGCCCTGCGCATCTGGCGCACGCACGATATCGATACCGGCAATATGGCTGTACAAATCGCGCGGCACATCCACGCCAGCCATCTCGGGGCGAAACTGCGCGTTGCGCAAAATTTGATCGGCGGGAATCACACCCGCTTTCAAAATCTCTTGACCGTGGTACACATCGTGAATAAAGCGATTGAGCGCCGTCACGCGCTGAATCAGCCCTTTTTCCAGCTGCGCCCACTCATGCGCCGGGATGATGCGAGGAATCAGATCGAAAGGAATCAGTCGCTCCGTTCCCGCTCCATCTTCATCTTTTTCGCCATAGACCGCAAAGGTGATGCCCACGCGGCGAAACACCATCTCGGCTTCTTCGCGCCGCGCCCGCATCACATCACGCGGCTGCTTGGCCAGCCACTGGTCGTATCGCTGGTAATGCGGCCGCACACTGGCCGAGGTGGCCTGCATTTCGTCAAACATGGTTCTCGCCATAAAAATCTCCTGTTTGCAGGATAGCAAGTTTCAAGCCAGATTCACCTAGGGCAAGCGATGATGCCAGTAGCGTTGGTAGGTTTTTCGCCTGGCATTCCATGGTTTGTGGTGCATTACTGTGCCAGTGTGCTGCACCGCAGCCAGGGCTGCTCACGACTTGAATGCCTCGCTCTTCATAACGCGCAATCACCTCGGGCACAGGGTGCTGAAAGCGATTGCGGTAGCCAGCTTGCACGAGCGCGATGCGCGGCTTTACCGCCTCTAAAAACTGCGGTGTCGATGAGGTTTTGCTGCCGTGATGCGGCACGAGCATCACATCAGCTTGCAGCGAAGCTTTGTCAGCCACCAAGCGCTGCTCTTGCGCTGCTTCGAGATCGCCAGTCAGCAACACCGACTGCTTGCCATTGCTGATGCGCAGCACGCAGCTGATCGCGTTGGGCTTTTGCGGCGTGTTGTAGTCAACGGTATTCGGATGCAACACCTCAAAACGCACGCCATCCCAATCCCACACCTGCCCCGCCGCGCAACGCTCACTCGTCCTGAGTGCTTGCAGTTCATGATCGCGCTCAATCGAACTGAGTAGCCGCGCCTGGGGCTGCATCGTCAAAACTGCTTGTGCCCCGCCGATATGGTCTGCATCGCGGTGGGAGATGACCAACATATCCAGCCGCTCGCCGAGCGCACGCAACAAGGGCACGAGGGTGCGCTGTCCGGCATCGCTCTCGCGCGAAAAGCGCGGCCCAGCGTCATACAGCAGGCTGTGCTGCGCGGTTTGAACGAGCACGGCATTGCCTTGGCCAATATCAGCCGCCAGCAGCGCAAACTCGCCCGGTTGGGGCCGAATGGGCTGGGACATCAACAGCGGCAGCACCATCCATGCGCCAAGCAGTCGCATAGGCAAGGGCAGCCGCAAAACCCATACAATACCTCCAAACAAGGCAATAGCCGGCATTAAACCTGCGCCAGATGCTATTGAAAACGTAGCAAATGACCATTGCGCCATATTGCCCAGCACCCCACCTAGCGCCTGCACAGCCAGCGCAGCAAGATCCCACAGCGGTGCAAACAACACACCCAGCAGCGCCAGTGGCGTGACGATCAGCGTCACCCACGGAATCGCGATCACATTGGCCACCAGCCCTACCAACGAGACTTGGTTAAACAGCAGCAAACTCAAGGGAGCCAGCGCCAGCGAGATCACTGATTGCTCGCGCAGTAATCTCATCATGGCGTGGATGCTTGACGTGCCTACCCTCACCCTCGCCCTAGCCCTCTCCCAGATGGAGGAGCGGGCATCTTGACTCCCTCTGCCTCTGGGAGAGGGCCGGGATGAGGGTTCGCGCCTCGCACCCGCATCGCTGGCAAACAACACCCCCACCGCCACAAAACTCAGCCAAAACCCCGCCGAGAGCAGCGCCCACGGATCGAGCGCCGAGAGCAGCGCCAAAGCCAGCAGCCACACCATAGGCCAAGGCCATCGTTTGCCCGACAGGCGCAGCACGCAGACCAGCGCCAGCATCCAAATCGTGCGTTGAGCTGGCAAGCCCCAGCCGGCAAACAGCGCATAAGCTGTTGCCAGCAGCACGCCGCCCACGAGCGCCGCATGCTGCGCGGGCATCGCATTCGTCAAGCGCATGCTGCGCCGCCACAGCGCCCCAATCAGCAGCGCAGCGCCCCAAGCAAACATGGTGATATGCAGCCCCGAAATGCTCATCAAATGCGCCACCCCCGTGGCGCGAAACACATCCCAATCCGCGCGGTCAATCGACGCTTGATCGCCCACCACCAGCGCGGCCAACACGCCCGCAAGCTGCGCATCCGCAATGCGCTGCGCAATTGCATCACGCACGCTTTGCCGCGCCGCTTCAATTGGATGCTGCCAAGTGCTGCCGATGCGAAGCGGCGCGTCGCCACGCGCCGCCTCGCGCAAACCTGCACGCACATAACCCGTCGCGCCAAGGCCCTGCTCCCAGAGCCAAAGCTCATAGTCAAAGCCATGCGGATTCAAATGTCCATGCGGCGCCTTGAGCCGCGCCACCAGTTGCCAGCGCTCGCCCGCTTGCGGCTGCGCTTGCGCTGTCAACTCTGCAAACGGCACTGCTGCTGCGTCTTCCGACAAACGCGGCAAACTGCGGTACCAAGCCAATTGAATGCTCGCCGGCAGTTTGACGGTCTTTGATGGCACTGCCTGAGAGTTCGTTTGCTGTGTGGCTTCTAAAGCCGCAGAGTCAATCAACTGCGCCGACTCCACATCGAAGCGAAAGCGCAGCCCCGATTCATCGCGTCTGGGCATTTGCGCCACGATGCCCGTGACGCGAATGTCTTGTCCTTCGAGTTGCGCGGAGATGGCCTGCGATTGATACGCCAGCGCACGCCAACCCGTCAGCGCAAACCCCAAACCCAAGGCTGCCAGCGCCAGTAGAAGTGTTTTAACAGCCCGATTCGTGGCGCTGATTTGCGCCGCATTGGTTTGCCTAGATACTATCAATACAATAGCACTCCACGCAGTATATATGCCGGCAGGAGCACCAAAAAGCATATAAAACCAGATCGAAAACAGCTCCCGCTGCTGCAACTGCACTGCGCAGCCGATCACAAAGGCGACCAAAGATACAAGCAAGCTGCGCATGAAAATCAAGGGAAGGGCGAGGTTGTTCAGCTACGATGCTGAGTTGATGTGTTTCACCACAGTTTATCTAAAGGAGCTTTCCATGAATGTGTATGACAACCTGAAAAACCTCGGCATCGAATTACCTGCCGTTTCCACGCCCGCTGCTGCTTACGTGCCTTTTGTGCAAACTGGCAACCTGATCTTCGTCTCTGGCAACATTGCTCGCAAAGATGGCGCTGCTTGGGAGGGTCAGCTCGGTAAAAATATCAGCACCGACGAAGGCAAGCTCGCCGCCCGCTCGTGCGCCATTCAATTGATTGCCGCGCTGCATGCCGCCACAGGCGATCTCAACAAAATCCAACGCATCGTCAAAGTGATGAGCCTGGTCAATTCCACCGCCGATTTCACCGAGCAACACCTCGTGACCAACGGCTGCTCCGAGCTGCTCGGCCAAGTCTTTGGTCCGCAAGTTGGTGCGCATGCCCGCAGCGCATTTGGCGTGGCGCAAATCCCAATGGGCGCTTGTGTAGAAATTGAGTTGATTGCGCAAGTGGCCTAAGCAGTGTCTTAGCGACTTCTGGCATCCCGGATTATTCTGTGGACGTCAAGATGAGCCCGCTCAGACGCCTGAGCTATTGACGTGGCAGTTACAAAGAATACTTTTGATTTATTTACAAAATGTCACGAGTTTGTTAACCTCAATGCTTCTTTGAAAGCCTCATCTCCAAGATCAAGGCCTTCGTTCTCTTTTGCACTGCACAACGACGCACACCGCCATGTCATCCCTGACCAAACAAGAGCTACAGCTGCTGGGCGGCTACATCGTGACCCGCACTGAGCGTGGCACAGAAATCGTCAAACGCGATCCGCGCCAAATGCCACGTCGCCTGCGCGTGTTGCTACTGGCCATTGATGGTGCGCAGCCGGTGAATCTGTACACACAGACCCTCAAAGGATTTGGCGATGTGAGTGATTTGTTGATCGAGCTGATCAACCTTGGCATGGTGCGTCTGATCGAGCCCAGCATCGCCAAAAAAGCCGCTACCAGTGGGCGCAGCGATCAGTTCGCCGCGCTAGACAATCTGCTGGATGATTCGCGCTTTAACAGCGAAAGCGCAGCTGACGTGTTGTATGGCGCGACCACGCCGGGCAGCTTTGACGAGATCATCCGGGTAGCTCGCACCGAGCATCCCGAATACAAGCCAGCTCCAGCTCCAGCGCCCGCGCCCGCGCCAGTGGCTGTGCCTGAGCAAAAAGCGCAAATTGAGAGCTTATTCAATCTGCTCGAATCCGTGCGCGGCGAGCGCTTGAATTTGAAACAGCAAATCGTCAAGCTTCAGCGCGTCAAAGAAGCCGCACAGCGCCTGCATCACGAAAATCGCAAACTGCAAAACTGGGTGTATGGCTTGGGTGTCTGCTGCGCTGTATTGGCAACAAGCTTGGTGCTGCTAATGGCTAGACGCTGACTCCTAGAGCGAAAGAACAGCTCGTTACTTCATTTGCACCGAGCCAGCCACCGTCACCACCACCGTGCTGCGCCCCGCCTCCACCGGCACCGCCGCGTCTGCGCTCATGGTTTTGGCCTCCATCGCCATCATGCGTGGCCGGCTCACATAGCCTTGGTCGTTCGCATTCACACTGACCTCGCGCAGCGCAAAGCCTGCAAAGCCAAAGCCCTTGCTAATCTCTTGCGCCTTCGATTTGAAGCGCTCAATCGCTTGCGCCGTCACCTCCGCCTCGACCCGGGCACGCGCCTCGCGCGAGAGGCTAAACGACACGTTGCCCAAAGTGAGCGTATTGATTTTGCCGGCCAGTGTGCTGATACGGGAAAAGTCTTTGCCCTCCAATATCAACTCGGTAGAGCCTTGCCAGCCGTTGATTTTGCCGTCGCGGCCATGCCGGGGATAGAGTTGAAACGCGCCGGTGCGCACATCCAATTGGCCAGGCTGCGCGACTTTTCTGGCCTCGGCCAATGCAGCATCGAGCGCGGTTTTAAGCTGGGTTTGCACCGTGGCTGCGTCTGCGCCATCGCGCGTGGTGTTCATGCTGATACTGAGCATGTCTTGTTGAACTTCCAAGCTGCCTTGGGCTTGCAGGGAGACGAGGTTTTGCGGTGTTTCCATACGAATTTGTTGGGCAAATGAGGCTTGAGCCAGCATCAAAGCTGCGCTGAGTGCTATTGAAAAAAGAGTGAATGACCGAGTCAGCCCGCGCGATGTCGCGTGCAGCTGGGTCAGGTGTGAAGATGTCATAAAAGCCTTTCAAGAGCAATGTTGCGGTGGAGTTTGAAGCAATTCGTGAATCAACTGTCTGAATGTACGAGCCAATGACTCAACGCGGCAAGTCTTCCCGGCGCAGACCCGACTTGAGTCGCCCGCCCCCCATAAAAACGTGATTTTGTTGCCAAAAGTCGAAAAAGCTGTAACAAAACCATGAAAACGCGAAATTTTCACGGGATTTTCCAAAAAAACACGTGTACATTCCGCAAAAGTTACAAATCAAATGACAAGGATAGATCTCCAAACCATTCGACATGTGACCCACGGACACGCCAGAGTGTCATTTCGTTGTCAAATTTGCGTTGGCAACTCAACTGCAAGGAGTCTTTAATGAATCAAGCCGTGAAATCCGCTGACCGCATCATGGTGGTCGATGACGATGCCCGCATCCGCGACCTGCTGCGCCGCTACCTGACGCAAGAAGGTTTTGAAGTGATCGTGGCTGAAGATGGCAAGGCGCTGTCTCGCGCCATGATTCGCGAGCCGATCAACCTCATCGTGCTGGATTTGATGCTGCCCGGTGAAGACGGCCTGTCCATCTGCCGCCGCCTGCGTGCCGCCGGAGATCGCACGCCGATCATTATGCTGACTGCCAAAGGCGAAGATGTGGATCGCATCGTAGGCTTGGAGGTGGGCGCCGATGATTATTTGGGCAAACCCTTCAATCCACGTGAGTTGCTCGCCCGAATTCACGCCGTCTTGCGCCGTCGCCCGGCGCAGGAAGCGCCTGGTGCGCCGTCGGCTGACAGTGAATTAGTGAACTTTGGGCCCTTCGACTTTGATCTCGGCCAGAGAACATTGAAGAAACACGGCGAAGAAATCGCGCTGACCACCGGCGAATTCGCCATGCTCAAAGCGCTGGTGCGCCACCCGCGCCAACCGCTGTCGCGCGAGAAACTGGCGCAACTGGCGCGTGGCCGTGAGTTTGAGCCGTTTGACCGCAGCTTGGACGTGCAAATCTCGCGCCTGCGCAAAATGGTCGAAAACGATGTGGCGCAGCCACGCTACATTCAAACCGTCTGGGGCGTGGGCTATGTGTTTGTGCCAGATGGCAAGAGCTAAAGCCTGCATTGCTGCGCATTAAACTGAAGACGAAACACTGCCTCCATGAATACAGCGGGTCATCACGTGATCGGAGGCAGCGTCTCAGTGGACGGCTTTGGCACGTCGTCGCAGCGCGGCTCGCAGCTTCCCTCGGCATGGCGGCCTCACCACTGCCCACAGGCCCCAGCCCTTTGGAGACCATGCCCGCGCCACTGCAGGCGCGGCCTGATGGCCCGATCTCTAAAGTACGTTTTAGTCTGTTTTGGCGCACATTTTTCTTGCTCGCTCTGCTGCTGGTGGGCTCAGTGGTCGCTTGGCTACAAACCTTTCGCGTTTTAGAGTCTGAGCCCCGCGCAGCGCAAACAGCGCAGCAAATCGCCTCCATCGTCAATCTCTCCCGCGCAGCGCTGGTGCATTCGGATGCGATTGCGCGGGTTTCGCTCATCAAGCAATTGGCCGAGCTGGAGGGCGTCAAAGTGCAGCCGCGCGCAGCGGCAGACAAGGTCGAAAGCTTCGCGGGCGATACGCAAATGCAGCGCGTCTTGGTGGATCTGCGTGTGCGCTTGGGCGAGCGAGCCACGCTGGCTCGCAAGGTCAATGGCGAAGAAGGCTTGTGGGTCGGGTTTACTGTAGAAAGCGGCACGGAAAACGGCGCATTTTGGCTGCAAACCGACATCAACAAACTCGCGCCCGTGCCCGGCCGTGCATGGCTCGTTTGGCTCTCGATTGCCGCCCTGCTCTCGCTGGCGGGCGCTGCAGTCATTGCCCGCTTGATCAATCGGCCGCTCAAAGCGCTCTCGTTTGCTGCCAGCCGCGTGAAAGATGGCGATTTTGATGCCAGCCGCTTGAATGAAGATGCGGTCACCAGCGAGATCCGCGAGGTCAACGCCGGCTTTAACCGTATGGCCGCGCAGTTGGCCAAGATTGAGCAAGACCGCGCCGTGATGCTCGCTGGCATTTCGCATGATTTGCGCACGCCGCTGGCTCGCCTTCGCTTAGAAACTGAAATGAGCGTGGCCGATGATGCGGCTCGCGATCATATGGTGGCCGATTTGGAGCAGCTCGATGCCATCATCGACAAATTCCTCGATTACGCCCGCCCCACCGATCAACAGCATCTGCGCCCCGTGGCGCTCAACGATGTGATTGAAGCTTGCGTGCTCGCGATTCAACAAACGGATGATTCCGCGTCAAGCTGGATTTGCCAGCAGATTTTCATGTCATGGGCGACGAGGTGGAGCTCACCCGCGTGATTGCCAATTTGGTAGAAAACGCGCGTAAATATGGCAAAAGCGTGAAAACCGGCGTCACCGAGCTTGACATCGCCGCCCGCGAGCGCGATGGCTGGGTTTTGCTCAAAGTGCGCGACCACGGCCCAGGTGTCGCGGAAGAAACGCTCAAGCACATCACCAAACCCTTTTTCCGAGGCGATGTGGCTCGCACTGCTGCCACTGGCGCGGGCTTAGGGCTGGCCATTGTGGACAAAACCATTCAGCGCTTAGGCGGCCATTTCAGCTTGCACAACTCATCAACTGGTGGCCTAGCCGCCAATATCCGCCTGCCCTCTGCTCGCCCTTAAAAAGCCCACGCGACAGTAGGGTACTTCAAATGGGGGGGATTGGTGCATTGACAAACATTGCAAGCTAATGCTACAAACGTCAAACAGTTGCATCAATCGTAGCGATTGATAGCACCGCCCGTATGACACCTAAAACCGTCAGCATCCACACCGATCAGGGAGTCTTCAATGTGCACTTGATGGGCGAGCACGGCTCTTGGCTGATCTGCTGGCCGGCTCAACTCAACGATCACACCAGTTTGCTTGATTTTGCCGGCCAACTGGTGCGTCATCATCGCATCGTCTTGATCGACCCAACGGCCATGGGCAGCAACCAGCATTTGCCCTACAGCTCGCGTGTAGAAGACCATTTGCCTTTCGCGTTGAGCTTGTTTCGCGGCCTAGGCATGGAGCAATGCCATTGGGTTGGCCATGGTGCGGGGGGCGTGCTGGGCGCAGCGCTGGCCGTTGCCGCACGGCAACGCATCCAAAGTCTCACGCTGGCTTCGACTCCCATGCTCAAACAAGGCCGCTTCAAGCTCTCTGCGCAAACACTCAAGAGCATGCTCAGTGGCTTTCGCCTCGGCCGGCGCATCCTGGTCAAGCGGGGCATGGAGCAACTCGGTTATGCCGATACCGAAGAAAAAAAGCTGGTCACGCGCCATTTGTATGCGATGTTTGAGCGCACAGCCCCCCAAACGCATCAGCGACATGCGCCCACTCGATGGTGCGAGTGTGCGTCGGATTTTTGACCAGCTTCGTGTAGCGCCGCCGCCCATGTTGGTACTTTGCGGCAAATATGATCGCTCTGTTCTGCCGCGCGACCAGCGCACTGTGGCCGAGACCACGCACGCCATCTTCGTGCAGTTACGCTGTGGGCATTCAGCTTTGCTGGCCGAGCATGAAACCTGCGCCCATGCAGTCGAGCGCTTGGTTCAATCGCATGCGCGTATTCAAGACCACAGACCAACTAAGCCCGCTACTTTGTCTATCCATCAGTAAGCTTTCAAAAGGCTGAAATTTTAAGCTTTTTAAAGCTCTAGCCGGCATCAATACTGCGCCGAATGCTCTGTATTTCATAGCAAATACTGAGACTTATCTGCTGCACCATGCTTGACTCAGTCATCGTCAGCACGGCGATAACCATGGGCTCGGCCATGCCCTTTGATCACGACAACAGTACCCGGATGCCCCGCGTAGCGATGCTGATGTTTTTTCCAATGCTTCACATGTCCGGGCGGCATGTAATAAACAGGAGCCGCCTGATACATCGGCGCAGGCTGATAGACCACAGGCGCAGGCGCATACACCACGGGAGGTGGTGTGTAAATCACAGGCGGCGGCGCGTAAATCACGCGGGGCGCTGGCCTTGGCGAGCCAATGGTCACGCTCCAACTCATATCGCCGGCTTGCGCGTTCGTTGCAGACATTGCAGCCCCAGTTGCCACAGCAAGCACAAAGGCAGTAGTCGTCCATGCTTTCATCATCATCTCCTTTGAAAAGCAGTGCACCTACAACGCCCAAGGCGCTGCGCATGTTGTCAGCTCTTGTGCAAAGTTCGTATCAAGCCGTATCCCGCCCAACTGACAAACTAAAATCAAGCCATGACCGCGATTGACTCCAATAAAACCTCCCCCGAAGCCCCCAAGCCAAGCACTCTGCCCAGCAACTTCCTGCGCCAGATCATTGAAGCCGATCTCGCCAGTGGCAAACACACTTCTATCGTCACCCGCTTTCCGCCCGAGCCCAATGGCTATCTGCACATCGGCCACGCCAAAAGCATCTGCCTCAATTTCGGCTTGGCACGCGATTACAAAGGCGTGTGCAATCTCAGGTTTGACGACACCAATCCCGAGAAAGAAGAAAAAGAATACGTCAACAGCATCATCGACGCGGTAAGCTGGCTCGGCTTTGGCTGGGGGCAAGACGGCAAAGGCAAAGAGCTGTATGCCAGCGACTACTTTGACTTCATGTACGCCGCCGCCGAACACCTCATCGAGCGCGGACTCGCCTACGTAGACGAACAAACCCCAGAAGAAATGCGCGCCAACCGTGGCGACTTCAACACGCCCGGCAAAGCCAGCCCCTTTCGCAGCCGCACGGTAAGCCAAAATTTAGAGCGTTTTAGGGAGATGGCCGGCGCAAAACATGCCGATGGCGCTATGGTTTTGAGAGCAAAGATTGACCTTGCCTCCCCCAACATCAACCTGCGCGACCCCGCCATCTACCGCATCCGCCGCGCCACGCATCACAACACCGGCGACAAGTGGTGCATCTACCCGATGTACACCTTCGCGCACCCCATCGAAGACGCGATTGAAGGCATCACCCACAGCATCTGCACCTTAGAGTTTGAAGACCAGCGCCCGTTTTACGATTGGCTGATGGACCGCTTGATGGAAGGCGGCATCATCAAAACCCAGCCCCGCCAATACGAATTCGCCCGGCTCAACCTTACCTACGTCATCACCAGCAAACGCAAACTCGCCCAATTGGTCAACGAGAAAAAAGTCAGCGGCTGGGACGACCCCCGCATGCCAACAATAGTCGGCCTGCGCCGCCGTGGCTACACGCCGCAAGCCATTCAGCTCTTTGCCGAGCGCATCGGCGTGAGCAAAGCCGATAGCTGGATTGATTATTCAACGCTTGAAGGCGCGCTGCGCGACACCCTCGACCCCACCGCCCCCCGCGCCATGGCCGTCCTAGAGCCCCTCAAGCTCATCTTGACCAACTGGGAAGAAGCATTCCCGTCATCCGGCAGCGCAGAGCATCTCAAGACTGCTCCGCCCCGTTCACCCCCACCTGCCCGAACTCGGCAAGCGCAGCTTCAAAATCGGCAAAGAAGTCTGGATCGACCGCACAGACTACGAAGAAGTGCCCAGCAAAGGCTTCTTCAGATTGTTCCCCGGCAACAAAGTCCGCCTCAAATACGGCTTCGTCATCGAGGTTGAAGGCGCAGACTACGCGCCCGGCACATCCAAAGAAGCTATCAAATCCGGAGCATCCCGCGCAGATTCCATAAGGGCTAGAGTGCTACAAGACACTAAATCCGGCACCCCCGGCTCAGACTCCGTCAAAGTCAAAGGCGTCATCACCTGGGTTGGCGTGGCAGACGCAGTGCAAGCCGAAATCCGCCTCTACGACCGCCTCTTCAGCAGCGAACACCCAGATACGGGTGGTGGGGCCGACGGCAAAACCTTCCTAGATGATCTCAACCCCAACAGCCTACAAACCATCACCGCCTACGTCGAACCCAGCCTCGCGCAAGCCAAGGCCGACGACAAATTCCAGTTTGAGCGACATGGCTACTTTGTCGCGGATCGGGTGGATCACAAAGAAGGCAAAGTCGTGTTCAACAAAATCACGGGCTTGAAAGACACTTGGGCGAAGTGATGTTCAGCCAGCGCTTCCAGCTCACCGTCGTCGTTACCACGCATGCACGGCAGCGCATGCAAGAGCGCGACATCAGCGAAGCCTTG
>JAAUOI010000298.1 GCA_012036375.1 Allobrachymonas sp.
CGAGGAGCTGACTGCGCCTTTTGATCTCGGTTTTGATCGTGGCCAGAGCGTCGATGAACTTATTCACCGTGGAGCCCGTGCCCACACCTACAATTTCACCTTTGACCACATATTGCAAAGCGGCTTGGCCGACCAGTGTTTTGAGTTCATCTTGATTCATAGCCGTGATTATCACCAATGTCTTTGATCCCTTATCCCCTCGCTCGCCCGTTTTTATTCGGCCTTGATCCTGAAGCTGCGCATGATTTAACAATCAATTCGCTGGCCGCCACGCAATGCACACCCTTGAGACTCGCCTATGCGCAAAAGCGTGTGAGCGAGCCTGTGACGATTGCGGGGCTGACCTTTCCCAATCGCATTGGCTTAGCTGCGGCCTTGATAAAAATGCCCGCTGCATTGACGCTTGGAATGCGATGGGCTTTGGCTTCGTTGAAGTCGGCACCGTTACGCCACTCGGTCAAGCCGGCAATCCCAAGCCGCGCATGTTTCGCATCCCCGAGAAAAACGCGCTCATCAACCGCTTGGGCTTTAACAATGAAGGCTTGGATGCTTTTATAGCGAACATCAAACGCTCTGAATTTCATAGCATCTTGCGCCATGAATATGCCGGCAAACAGTCTAAAACGCCTCAAAATCGCATGATTTTGGGGTTGAACATCGGTAAAAACGCCGCCACACCCATCGAACGCGCCACCGATGATTATTTGATCGGCCTCGCAGGCGTGTACCCGTATGCCGACTACATCACTGTCAACATCTCCTCGCCGAATACCAAAAACCTGCGTGCTTTGCAAAGCGATGAAGCATTGGATGGCTTGCTCGGCGCATTGGCGCAGCGCCGGGGGGAACTCGCCCAAGAACACAGCGCGAAGAAACCCATCTTCCTCAAAATCGCGCCTGATTTAGACGAACAGCAAATCAAAGTCATCGCGCTCACCTTGCAAAAACACAAAATCGACGGCGTGATCGCCACCAACACCACGCTCTCCCGCGAAGCCGTGCAGGGCTTGAAACATGCCGAAGAAACCGGCGGCCTCTCTGGCGCTCCTGTATTGGAAGCATCTAACGCAGTGATTGCTAGGCTCAGGGCCGAACTGGGTAAGAATTACCCCATCATCGGCGTAGGCGGCGTACTCTCCGGCGAAGATGCGCAATCCAAAATCAAAGCTGGTGCCGACCTCGTGCAAATCTACACCGGCTTAATTTACAAAGGCCCGGGTTTGGTGAGCGAAGTCGCTCGGGCATTGAAGCGCTGAACCTATTGAGCAGCTCAATCATGGCGCGAAAAATCCCTATTTCAGCCGTTGATACCGATCGCCCCGAAACTTGGACGCGCTATCGCGCGGGGATGTGTGAGAGTTGCAATGCCAATTGCTGCACGATGCCGCTAGAGGTGTCGTTGCCTGAATTGGTACGGCTTGGTTGGGTGGATGCGTTTGAAGCGGATCATGAGCCTGCCAGCCGCATCGCCAAGCGCCTACTCAAACATCGTTTGATTGACCACTTCAATCACAAGCAAAGCCTCTTCACCATCGCACGACGAGCCAGTGGCGATTGCATGAACTTGGATGCCCAATCTCGCCGCTGCACCGTCTACGACGCGCCGCCCCGACATCTGCCGCCTGCATCCGCAAACTCGCAGCCCGCGAATGGGGTATTGCGCTTATGGCGTTCGTGTTTGACGTTCAACCCAAATTTCCCGTTATGCGGCACTTCGTGCCTACGCGGGAAATCTGGGTTTAAGCCTCCTCAAAACCCTCTGCCACCCAGACTCCTAGCCCACGTTCATGCATACATTTGAAAGTTTTCTTTCATTGGTTGAGTTGAAATACATAAAAAATTTGAAAAACTATGCAAAAAAGAATACTATGAATAGTAAACAGCCCTTTTTTTCTGTTTATTCATCCATATTTAAGTATCATGATCTCGCCTTTAGAAAACTTGAGCCCAGAGCGTTTCGACGCACCAGCGGTTTTGAAGCGTTTGGCGAGCGCAAGCCGCGCATTGGCTGAACTCAAAGGCACCGCAGCCACTATTCCCAACCAAGGCATTTTGATCAACACCCTCGGCTTGCAGGAGGCCAAAGACAGCTCGGAAATTGAGAATATCGTCACAACGCACGACGAATTGTTCAAAGACGATGTGTCGCCACAAAGCATGGCGCATCCTGCGGCCAAAGAAGTGCTCAGATACCGCCAAGCTTTGCGTGTGGGCTATGAAATGGTACGCACCAGTGGCCTGCTGACCGTTAATCAAATGATCACGATGCAAGCCGAGCTTGAACGAAATCACGCAGGCTTTCGCAAATTGCCTGGTACTGCGTTGAAAGACGGCGCTGGACGCACTGTGTACACGCCGCCGCAAGACCCAGCCGAGGTCGTGCGCCTGATGAGCGATTTAGAGCGCTTCATCAACGACACGGAACTGTTTCCCGTCGACCCCTTAATCAAGATGGCTTTGATTCATCATCAGTTTGAAAGCATTCACCCCTTTTATGACGGCAACGGGCGCACGGGGCGCATCATCAATGTGCTGTATCTGGTGCAACAAGGCTTGCTGGATATTCCTGTGCTGTATTTGAGTCAATACATCGTCCACACCAAGGCACAGTACTATCGTCTACTGCAAAGTACGCGCGACCAAGATACGTGGGAAGAGTGGGTGCTCTATATGCTCACCGCAGTAGAGCAAACCGCGCGGCAAACCATCACGGTGATTGGACAAGTCAAAGCCGCATTGCAGGATTACAAGCAGCGGATTCGTGCGCAGCATAAGTTTTACAGCCAAGACTTGATCAACAACCTCTTCATGCATCCCTACACAAAAATCGAATTTGTGCAAAGGGATTTAAAAGTCTCGCGCCTGACAGCCACGAAATACCTTGATTTGCTCGCAGACGGTGGTTTTGTTAAAAAGCAAAAAGTTGGACGATCCAACTATTACATGAATACAGTGCTCACAGACATCCTGACGCAGCGATCCTATGTCAGCATGACCTAAAGCCGCTTGCCTTGGCCATCAAACCCATGCAGCTTGCCCGGCAGGGGTTGCGCATGGATCGTGCTGCCGATGCTGGGGCTTTGCATACCTTCGGAGATACGAACGATGAGGTTGGGTGTGGGGCTGTTTCCTGCGATGCAATAGAGCAGTTTTTCTGCGCCGAGCATTTCAATGCTTTGCACGCTCACGGCCATGCCAGTCGATTCGATGCGCAGATGCTCGGGACGAATGCCAACAGTGGCTAAAGCGGCATTTTTTGAATCAAATTGGCCACTGGCCGGTATAGAATCTGCGCCAAATGCTATTAAATCAGGAGCGTCATTGAGCGCAATGAGATTCATGGGCGGGCTGCCGATGAAGCTGGCGACAAAGGTGGAGGCGGGTGTGTGATACACCTCTTCGGGTGTGCCGAATTGCTCCACATGGCCGCCATTCAAAACCATCAGGCGTTGCCCTAATGTCATGGCCTCGATTTGATCGTGCGTCACAAAAGACTCGTGATGCCCAGCTCGCGGTGTAGTTTTTGGATTTCAATGCGAGTCGAAGCACGCAGCTTGGCATCGAGGTTGGAGAGCGGCTCATCAAACAAAAAAACCTGCGGCTGGCGCACAATCGCCCGCCCCATCGCCACGCGCTGGCGCTGGCCGCCGGAGAGTTCGCGTGGCTTGCGTTTGAGGTAGGGTTCAAGTTCGAGCATCTTTGCGGCCTTGGCCACGCGCTGCTCGATTTCAGCCATCGGTACTTTGGCAATTTTTAGGCCATAAGCCATGTTCTCAAACACGCTCATGTGAGGGTAGAGCGCATAGTTTTGAAACACCATCGCAATATCGCGCTCGGCGGGTTCTAAGTCGTTCACCACACGGTTGCCAATCGAAATCTCACCGCCTGAGATTTCTTCCAAGCCTGCCACCATGCGCAGCAAAGTGGATTTACCGCAGCCTGAAGGGCCGACGATCACGACAAACTCTCCATCCTTGATCTCACCGTTGATGCCGTGGATGACCTGGTTGGCGCTCGCGCCTTTGCCGTAGCGCTTGGTGACGTTTTGAGGGTGATTGAGGCCATATGGGTGCTTAAAGACTAGGTAATCGCGAAAAGCGCGAAAAGAACGCGAAAAGCGCGAAAAAGAA
>JAAUOI010000031.1 GCA_012036375.1 Allobrachymonas sp.
TTCTGCATCGAGGTGATCTTGCCTCGAATTTCCTTACCGACTGCCATGATGGCTCCTAGTTTCGGTGAGGATTAAACGAAGGATTTCTTGAACGCTGCGATCGCGTCGTTCAATTCAGCTTCTGACTTGCCTTCCTTGTCGAAAGCCTTGTCAGCTTCGAGCTTGGCCATCAGAGCTGCGTGCTTGTCTTTGAGGTAAGCATGCAAGCCCGACTCAAAGGAGAGCACCTTCTTGACTTCGATGTCGTCCATGTAGCCTTTGTTCACGGCATACAGGGTGGAAGCCATCGCGCTAATGGACAGCGGGCTGTACTGCGCTTGCTTGAGCAACTCTGTCACGCGAGCGCCACGATCCAGCTGCTTTTTCGTGGCAGCATCAAGATCTGAGGCGAACTGGGCGAAAGCGGCCAACTCACGGTACTGCGCCAAGTCGGTACGGATACCGCCGGACAAGCCTTTGATCAGCTTGGTCTGCGCAGCGCCACCAACGCGGGAGACGGAAATACCGGCGTTGATCGCGGGGCGAATACCCGCATTGAAGAGCGAGGTTTCCAAGAAGATTTGGCCATCAGTAATCGAAATTACGTTGGTGGGCACGAAGGCGGACACGTCACCAGCCTGCGTCTCAATCACGGGCAAGGCTGTAAGTGAACCCGTTTTGCCTTTGACCTCACCTTTGGTGAAGGCTTCGACGTAATCGGCATTCACGCGAGCTGCGCGCTCCAGCAAGCGGCTGTGGAGATAGAACACGTCGCCAGGATAAGCTTCGCGACCTGGTGGACGACGCAGCAACAAGGACACTTGGCGATACGCCACAGCTTGCTTGGACAAATCGTCATAAATGATCAGAGCATCTTGGCCACGATCACGGAAATATTCGCCCATCGTGCAGCCGGAGTAGGCGGAGACGAACTGCATCGCAGCGGATTCAGAAGCAGAAGCGGCTACGACAATGGTGTAGTCCATCGCGCCGTTTTGCTCGAGTGCACGCACCACGTTTTTGATCGACGAGGCTTTTTGGCCAATTGCGACGTACACGCAGGTCATGTTCTGACCTTTTTGGTTGATGATTGCGTCAATCGCCACAGCCGTTTTACCGGTTTGGCGGTCGCCAATTATCAGCTCGCGCTGACCGCGGCCAATTGGCACCATCGAGTCAATGGATTTCAAGCCAGTTTGCACGGGCTGATCCACCGATTGGCGTGCGATCACGCCAGGCGCAACCTTCTCAATCACGTCCGTCATCTTGGCGTTGATCGGGCCTTTGCCATCAATCGGTTGACCCAACGCGTTCACCACGCGGCCAATCAGCTCAGGACCTACAGGCACCTCCAAAATACGGCCGGTGCACTTGACCACATCGCCTTCGGAGATATGCTCATAGGCGCCCAAAATCACACGGCACCCACGGAATCACGCTCTAAGTTCAGCGCGAGGCCGAAGCTGGGTGCGCCGTCAGCAGACGCAGGGAATTCAAGCATCTCGCCTTGCATCACGTTCGACAGTCCGTGGACACGGCAAATACCGTCGGTCACGGAGACCACGGTGCCTTGGTTACGGATGTCGGCTTGGCCAGACAGCCCTTCGATACGGCTTTTCAGCAGTTCGGAAATTTCTGCGGGATTGAGTTGCATCGCGCTTTCCTTTTCTTTCGTTGCAGCTGAGGACTTAAGCCATCAGCGAGGTTTTCATCTGTTCCAAACGGGCTTTGACTGAAGTGTCGAACACCTCGTCGCCCACAGTGGCACGCATACCGCCGATCAGCTCGGGCACGATCTCAACTTTAACGTTGAGCTTTCGACCAAAGCGCTTTTCCAGCAAAGCACTGACATCAGCCAATGCAGCGCCTTCAATCGGGAAAGCACTGTGTACCAGCGCATCGGCACTGCCTGATTTGGCGTTTTTCAACGCACGAAACTGCGCGGCGATTTCAGGCAAAGCATTGATGCGGCCATTATCGATCACAGTGCTGAGGAAGTTTTTGCCGGCCTCTGGCAAGTTCACCTTGGCCACAGTCGACAACACATCAAACACTTGCGCGGCTTTCGTGTTGGGATTGGCAGCAAACTCTTGCAGCTGCGCATTGGCAGCAACTTGCGCCAAAGGCTCAAGCCATGCGGAGGTCGCAGCCAAATCGGCTGCGGTGGCTTTGAAAAGCGCTTCAGCGTAAGGGCGGGCTATTGTTGCAAGTTCAGCCATGGTGATGCGTCCTTGTGCTTACAGCTCAGTCTTCAAGCGATTGAGCAAATCAGCATGCACGGAAGCATTGACTTCCTTGCGCAGAATTTGCTCGGCGCCTTTGACGGCCAAAGCAGCCACTTGATCACGCAATTGCTCGCGTGCGCGAATGACTTGCTGCTCAGCATCGGCCTTGGCGGCTGCGATGATTTTGGCAGCTTCTTCGTTGGCTTTGGCTTTGGCCTCTTCAACAATGCTGGCGCCACGGCGCTCGGCATCTTGCAGGCGTTGTTGCGTTTCGTTTTTCGACGCAGCCAATTGCTCGGCCAGCGTTTTTTGAGCTGCTGCCGAATCTGACTTGGCCTTGTCAGCAGCAGCCAGTCCGTCAGCGATTTTGGCAGCGCGCTCGTCTAATGCTTTGGTGATCGGTGGCCACACATATTTCATGGTGAACCACACAAGGATCGCAAAGACGATCGCCTGCAGAAACAGGGTGGAATTAATGTTCATGACAGCGTAACCTCAAGGGAAGACTGGTTGATGACCCCGAGACATGACTGATCTCAGTGGTCATCGCCGGAATCATTCTGTGAGGAAGAATTAACGCAGCACGAAGGGATTAGCAAACGCAAACAGCAAGGCAATTGCCACGCCGATCAGGAACGCAGCGTCGATCAAACCAGCCAAGATGAACATCTTGGTTTGCAATTCGTTCATCAACTCTGGCTGACGTGCAGAAGACTCGAGGAATTTACCGCCCATCAAAGCGATACCGATCGATGCACCGATCGCGCCGAGACCGACGATCAAACCGCAAGCGAGAGCAACGAGGCCGAGGATGTTTTCCATGATGATTCCTTATAAAAAATGGAAAGGTTGGGGGAGAGAAAAACAGGATTGATTAAATATCAATGAGCATCATGGGCTTGGCCAAGATAAATCAGCGCGAGCATCATGAAAATAAAAGCTTGTAAAGTGATAACCATGATGTGGAACAGCGTCCAGATCGTGCCAGCTACCACATGACCAAAGCCGAGCCAGAAGCCGCCGCTGATGGGGTTGAAATTCCAAGCCCATACGCCACCCATCAAGGCGATCAACATAAACACCAGCTCGCCAGCAAACATGTTGCCAAACAGTCGCATACCATGCGAGACGGTTTTGGCCACGAATTCAATGATTTGCATGGCCAAGTTAAAAGGCCACAATAAAGGATGCGCACCAAAGGGCGCAGAGATCAGCTCATGACCCCAGCCACCCAGACCCTTGATTTTGATGTTGTAGATCAAACAAAGGAGCAATACCGAGACCGATAAACCCAAGGTGGTCGACAAATCTGCTGTGGGCACGACGCGCATGTAGTCTTTGAAGCCGAGCGCAGGACCGGCCGAATGCCAGATGGCCGGCAAGAAATCCACCGGCAACATATCCATCGCATTCATCAAGAAAATCCAGATGAACACCGTCAAAGCCATGGGAGCAATGAGTTTGCGGC
The DNA here is from genome assembly GCA_012036375.1 of Allobrachymonas sp. Taxonomy (GTDB): domain Bacteria; phylum Pseudomonadota; class Gammaproteobacteria; order Burkholderiales; family Burkholderiaceae_C; genus JANMDU01. The sequence continues at coordinate 3,673 of JAAUOI010000031.1, forward strand.
TTTGCGCGTTGTGGATCACGCCTTTGGCTTGGTTTTCCACCATTCCACCAAAATTTCGACCGCCGCTTGGAAGCGTCCTGGGACACCCGCAGTCGCCTTGCGAGCTGCCTTCCACAAAAAGAAACAACCCAAAACACCCAGCAGCAGAGAATAAAAAACAGAATCGAGATTGAACAAAGAAAAAATCAACGATGCTGGTTTGCTTGACGCTGTTGAACGAGAAATCTTTCTGCAAATGTTGCAGGTGATGGACGATGTATTCGCCAGCTGTAGGTGCTTGTCCAGATGCCGCCATAAATATTCAGACCAAAATTATCAGTTCAAATTTTCAGACTACTTGGCAACAGATGTCATTTGCGATTTCATCTGCAGCAAAGCCGCCAACCAAAATACTTTCAAGACCACTACATAAACCAGCACCAGCGCAAGCCAGTTCACCGATCCTATGATCCATGGCGAAAGTGCCAGCAAAATCACCGAGAAGATGATTTTGACCAGCTCCCATACGGCAAAGCGCATGAGATGCAATCCCGCCAGCTTATTGCCTGTGCTTTGCTCGCCAAGGCGAGTGCGCAGACCCCAAGCCATTACCGTAGATGGCAAGGCGGCACATAAGCCGCCCCAAGCCACCGACGATGCGACCGATGAAGGCATCGGCAGCGCCCCCAATAAGAGCGCCGCTGCTGCCACCCATTGCCAAAACACAATTTTCCACATGGAATATTGTGGCCGCTGGGCGCGCAGAGCGCGGATTTCTTCTGCACTCCAACGCCGCATCGGCTCTTGCGTTGAATCAGCTGCCCAATCATCCTTTGGCTCTCGATCATGGAGATCAGGTAACGGCTGCGGCATTAAATTTGACTTCATGGCACTGCGGTTACAAAGCAAGAACAAATGGGCGACCACTTAATCAATCAAGGATGACTCAGTCGAGTATCAATGGCGTGAAAAAATGGCACATCACTACTTCAGCAAAGCCTTTGATTATAGTCTGAAGATACGTAGAAACCCACCTCTGAGTTGCCCAATCCCCGCCTAAACGTCTGACTTTGCGCGATCAATGACAATGCTTGCATGATTGCTTTTATCAAACTCTTTCATCTTGCTGCCGCCATCGTGTGGCTAGGTGGCATGACCTTCATGCTCTTTTCTTTGCGCCCCGCACTGTTAGCGCAGCTCCAAGGCGAGCCGCGCTTGGCCTTATTAGCGCAAGTACTCAAACGTTTCTTTGCTATCGTGCTGGGAGCAGTTGCAGTCTTGCTGTTGACGGGTTTACACCTGTATGGTGCGGGTGCAAAGGCTGTGGGCATGCCCAGTATTCCGCTTGGATGGCACTTAATGGCCGGCTTAGGAATTCTCATGATGCTGCTCTTTGGCCATATTTATTTTGCGGGATTGAAGGGGCTTCAGCGAGCGCTTGCCGCTGCCGATTTGCCGCTGGCGGCCAGCAAAGCGGCGCAAATTCACACCTTGGTGGTAGTGAATTTCGTACTGGGTTGGGCTGCCGTGATTGCCGTGCGACTATTGATTTGAGCTTTTTCATGTCAAATACCACTCCAGCCCGCATAAACTTTGCGCAGAGTGCTACTTATTTAATAGCAACTCTTAAGATATGTTTGAGCGTCCTTTTCTTGACGGGCTGTGCTACTGTGAACGAAGATTTCAACGCTGCCAAAAAACACCATCGCCCCGATGGTTTTCAGAATAACTACACCGATGCCACCGACAAATCGCGAGCAGAGTTCCTGCGTTGGCAGTGGCAACGCCTGCGCGCTGGTTTGCCCAAGCCGCCCGATAAGTTGACTGAAGTCATCGCACCCGATTTAAAGTTTGTCAGCACTAACACCGGAATAACGCAAGTACCCGCCGTCACATGGGTTGGCCATGCCACCATGCTGGTGCAAATGGGTGGTCTGAATATCTTGACCGATCCCGTTTTTTCTGATCGCGCCTCGCCTGTGAGCTTTGCTGGCCCTCGGCGCACCAGAGTCCAGGTCTTGCGCTCAAGGACTTGCCGCGCATTGATCTGGTGCTGCTCTCACACAACCACTACGACCATTTGGATACCGCCAGTGTGAAGGCGCTGCATGCGCAGGCAGGCGGTACGCCGTTGTTTATTGTGCCGCTAGGTGTGAAAAATGGTTTGCCGCAGAAGGCATCACGAATGTGCAGCAGATGGATTGGTGGGACAAAACCACTGTGAAAACGGCTGCCGGCGAGGTCGAAGTACATTTCACACCTGTGCAGCACTGGAGCGCTCGCTCGCTCTCAGACCGCCGTGCCACGCTCTGGGGCGGCTATGCGATGTTTGCGCCCGATTTTCATTTTTACTTCAGCGGCGATACTGGCTATTCCAAAGATTTCACCGATACGCAAGTGCATTTCGCCGCCCGCCAAACGCCCGAACTCGGTGGCGGCTTTGATTTGGCGCTGATCGCTGTGGGCGCGTATGAACCGCGCTGGTTCATGAAAGAGCAGCATGTCAATCCCGAGGAAGCGGTGCAGATTCACCTCGATTTAAAGGCCAAGCGCAGCATCGGTATCCATTGGGGTACGTTTGATTTGACCGATGAATCGCTGGATCAACCGCCCAAAGATCTCGCAATCGCTCGCGCGGCCAGAGGCTTGGCGAAAGAGGCGTTTGATGTGATGGCGATTGGGCAAACTTTGAAGTTGCCACGGCGTCAAAAGATGCCTTGAGCGGATCTGCTGCCCAGTTGCCGTGTCTTTATTGCGCTTTCGGGGCGACTTACCACCCGAGCAGTCACTATCAATATAATAGCATTCTACGCATATTTCATGCCGGCCAGACGCCTAAAATGCTCAAAAATAGCCTGGAAATGCCCTCATGGCTTTGGGGTCTAGGAGTCTAAGAGTCTAGGAGTCTAGGCCGCCACCTTGCACACCATTGCCGCCAACTGATGCAGCGCCACCCAAGGCTGCTGTGGCCAGCCGGGGCATTTGAGACCTTTGACGATGCCGTCGACTTGATGCGCAGCGTGCAGCAAATTCGTGGATTCCAACGCCGTCAAGCGCGGCAAGATACGTTCGTACAGACGCTGTTTCATGCCCCAGACTCGCGCCTCTTGCAGGGCCATTGGCAGTGGCTTGCCCTCCTCCATCAAGCTGCGCACGCGGTGCAGGTTGCGAATGTCCTCAGACAGGGCCCAATGCACGAGCACCTCGGCCTCGCCCTCGGCTTGCAGGCCGTCGAGCATGCGCTGGGTGCGGGCCAAGTTGCCGGCTAGCACGGCCTCTGAGAGCTTGAACACGTCATACCGGGCCACATTGAGCACGGCTGCCTCGATTTGCTCAAAACTTAGCTCACGAAGCTCGCTGGGGTTACGCAAAGTGCTTGCGCCTTCGTGCGTAGATGAAACTGATGTAGCAGCGGGGTACAGCAAGGAGAATTTTTGAATGTCCTGATGCGCCGCCAGCAAATTGCCTTCGACGCGGTCTGCGAAAAATTTTAAGCTGCGCTCACCCTCTTCGCCGCTTTTGACACGCAAACCCACCAGCGCCAAACGCTGTGAGAGCCAAGCGCCCAAGGCACGCCGTTCGATGTCGGGGATTTCTACAGTTGCGCCCGAGCCATCTAGGGCACTGAACCATGCGCTGGTTTTGCTCATTTTGTCGAGCTTAGGGAGGATGAAGAGCGTGAGCACGCTGTCGTTACCCTGCGCTTGTTCGGCGATGTGTTGAATCGCCGCGCTCCCATCTTTGCCCGGCTTGCCGCTGGGAATGCGCACTTCCACAATCTGCTTGTCGCCAAACAGACTCATCGAACCGCCCGCAGCCAGCACCTCGCTCCAATCGAAATGCGCCCCGGCTACGGTGTGCACCACACGCTCGGTGTAGCCCTGCTTGCGAGCATGCGCACGAATGCAGTCAGCCGCCTCTTGAATCAACAGTGCTTCATCGCCATGCAGGGTGTAGAGGCTTTTCAGGCCTTTTTGTAGATGCGTGGCAAGTTGCGTGGCGGCCAGTTGCATAGCGATGCGCTTTAAGTCTTTGCCATGAGGTTGAGCTGCAAACGCTCGCGCTCGATCACGCGGGCCATTGCGGGCAAAACAGCAATCTGCTGAATATGCGCCCAAGCCTGGGTGAACTGCGTCGGATCAATTCCAGCAATCGAACCCCAACGCGTGAGCGTCAGCGTGTAGGCATCGAGCGCAGTGAAATGATCGTGCCCCCAGGGCGCAGCGATGAATTGGCCACCCTTGGCCTTGGCTTGTCCAATCAGCGCATCAATCTCAGCCAGCCGCGCGGCCATTTGCGGAATATGAAAGGCTTTCATGCTCGCCTGCGCTGCGGCATCCTCGCTGAATTTTTGCGGCATAAAAATATGCGTGAACGTGGGGTGAACGGTGTTGTTCATCCAAGCAAAAGTTTCCAGCATTTTGGCCTGTGCCCAAGCGCTTTGCGGCATGAAATTCGCTGCGGGAAACTGCGCAGCAATGTAGCCGCAAATCGCCACAATTTGTGTCAGCGCCTGACCGTTAGCCACCAAAACTGGTACTTGGCTGCGCGGATTGATGGCTTTGTATTCGTCGCCATACTGCTCGCCTTTGTGCAATTTGACCATCGTAGGCTCAAAGCTTGCACCGGCCATTTCTAAGAGCACATGCGGCACAAAAGAACACGCGCCCGGGGAAAAATACAGTTGAATCGTCATACAGGTCTCATCTCGTGGAATTTAAGCAATATTGGCATCTAGCCGGCATAAAATATGCGTCGAATGCTACTTAATTTATAGCAAATAGCTCTGCACAAAACTTTAAAACTTCTCGCTGCGCAGCACCTGCACATCCGCAAAATACAGCGTCAGCCCAAAGTCTTGCCCGTATTCTGCCAGCAGGTGCGCCGCCAGACTGTCCGCCACCTCGGGGCTACAAATGGTTTTCATCTCAATCGTTCGGTCATTGTCCCAGCTGCCCTCACGCGCGTAAGTCGCGTGATACGCATCTGCGCGCGAGCCGCGATCAGATCCGCCGCGCACATCCCAAATCGTGTAGCCATGCGCACCAAAGCGCTTGGCATCTTGCACAAGGCGTTTTTCCAGAGCTGCTTCGGCAAAGATCACGAGGAGTTTTTTCGGGTGTTTGTCCATCACTTAGCTCCTAGTTTCAAGCCAATCGCAGCGCCAGCCAGGTATACAGCGGCACTCCCACGACAATATTGAATGGAAAGCTGATTCCCAGCGCAGCTGCAATCGACAAGCCTGCATTTCCCTGTGGCACCGCCATGCGCATCGCGGTGGGCGCGGCAATATAGCTCGCGCTGGCCGACAGCGTGGCCAAAATAGCCACGCCACCAACAGACAAGCCCAGCAATATACCAAGGCCAACGCCGAGCAGCGAGAGCACCAGCGGCGAAACGATACCCACCGCCAGCAAGCGCAACCCATAGCGCTTGACCTCTGGCAACTGTGCCCCCGCCACCAAGCCCAGCTCCAATAAAAAAAGCGCGAGCACGCCTTTGAATAAATCAGTGAACAGCGCGGCAATCGGCGCCAAACCCTGCTCGCCCATCACCGCGCCAATGACCAAACCGCCAACCAGTAACAGAACCGACTTGCCGAACAGCACCTCATGCGCCAGCTCGCGCCAGTTGCTTTTTGCTTCAGTGGCTTTGCCTTCAGAAGCCCTGACTCGATTCAACTCCAGTGTTTTGGCGCGGCTTAACTCTCTGCGTGCCAAAAATACCCCCGCCACAATGCCCGGCGCCTCCATCACCGCCACCCACAGCGCCGCATGCGCCTCAAAGGCTATCGCTTGGCGCTGTAAATAGCTCGAAGCTACTGCAAAAGTCACCACGCTCACCGAGCCATAGTGCGCAGCGAGCACTGCACTGTCCACCCCAGAAAAACCCATACGTTTGAGCAATGGCGTCATGAGCACCGGAATCAATGCGCCCAACGCCATACAAGCCAGTATTTGCGGCAACACCGCTGCCAAGCTCTGCTTATGCAGCTCGATACCGCCTTTAAGGCCAATTGCCAGCAGCAAATAGACTGAGAGCGCCTCATACAGCGCCTGCGGCAATTTCAAATCGCTCTTACCCAGCCGCGCGATCACGCCAAGAATAAAAAATAACACTACAGCGTCAATCATGCGACCACCTTGTTCAAGCTCACGCGACTCGCCTACTGTCCGCCAGATACGCCGCCTCGCTTGCAGTCTGCTGCGCAGTTTCTTGCGCTGTCAAGCGCCTTTCTGCCGCGCGTTCCGCATAGCGCCCAAAGCGCCAAGACGAACCCTGCATAGTGATGCGCCGCCAAGTGTCGCGTTTGGCCACAGGACTCATCTCGGGCCAATGCTGTACCTCATCAAAACTGCGCCCGCAGCCCTTGCATTCATCGTCGCCCTGACTGGTCGAACAAATCGCAATGCAAGGCGTATCAGGCGTGCTGTCATACCAAACCATCCACGCCTCAAAAGCCTTGCGTGGCATGGTTTTTTCATTCACGCGATCTTCTTTGTGATAGACCAACAGCGCATACACCTCACCCAAGGCCCGCAGCGGGGCAGCCAGCGTCACACCATCCGGCGAAGGTTCGCGTGCACGCCAAAAGTTAATGGCTGCTTCGATGTCGCCGATATGAATACCGACTGGCGTGTCAGAGAAAGGATCAAAGCTCATGAGAATTTGAGAAGGAGCACGATGATACCGCTCTACTGATACCCTTGCGCATAGGGCGCAAGCACGCGTTGCCGCGCAGCCCAGCAACAAAAAAGCGAACCGAAGTTCGCTGTTGTCTTGGGCGACTGAAGGATTAGCGCCCTTTTCTCACCTCTGCAATCAGCCAATCGGTGATTTGCAGCGCTCTGCCCATGCTTTGCGCCAAGGCACCGTCAGTGTAGAAACGGCCGGCAATGCCCAGCGCAGGCACTCCGCTCACACGAAATTCGTTTTGCAGCTGGGCAGCGCGGCGCGCCTTGGTTTGCACACTGAAGGAGTTGTAGACTTTCTCAAACTTAGTTTTATCAATGCCTTGGGCGGCCACCCAATCGCTAATGGTGCCTTGGGTATCGAGTTTCTTTTTCTCCACGTGAATCGCATAAAACACTTTTTTATGCAGCTTCTCAACCTTGTTCATGGCTTCGAGCGAATAGAACAAACGCTGTTGCGGCACAAACTCATCGCGGAAAGCCACGGGCATGCGGCGTAGCGTCACATCTTTGGGCAGCTTGGCCGCCCATTGCTCCAAAGCAGGCTCAAAGGCATTGCAATGTGGGCAGTTGTACCAGAAGAATTCAATGACTTCCACCACGCCCTTGCCCTCGGTGGGCACGCGCTTATCTAGCGCCACATAATCTTGGCCCTCTTGAAAGTTGCGCGCTTGCTGGGCTTGTGCCAGCAAAGGCAAACCAGATACTACAGCTACGGCAGAGGCAGTTTTGATCACATCACGACGAAACATATTGTTGCTCCAAAGAGGAATGGCTGGTCAGCCAAGAATTTCAAATCTTATTCAATAACGAGCCTGAGCGCCAAGAAGTAGACAAAGTTCCCGTCAACTTCATCACACTGTCCACTAGGCATTGGGTCATGTTTTTATCGGTTGGGCTGCTGGCTCGTTGACTTATTCAGTTCATCGTTGCACACGAACAATCGCTGTTTCAAAGCCCGCGCCATCGAGTCTCTCCTTGGCTTTATCAGCATCCTCCTTCTTATCAAGCGGGCCGACACGCACGCGAAACACAGTTCGGCCAGACTGCTCACGCTCGGTTACGTTAGCCTGAAAACCAGCCATGCTGAGCTTGGCCTTTTGCGCCTGAGCATCTTCGGGCGTGCGGAAAGCGCCAGCTTGAACAAAATAGGTGAAAGGATCAACACCTGCAACGGCAGGCGCAGGCGCAGGCACGGAATTGGCATTGGCATTAACACCCGAAGCCTTGGCTTTGGCCAAATCACCCAGAGGGTCGGCGCTAGATGCCTTCGGGGCAGAGGCTGCTGTTTTCGGCGCGGATACAGATGGGGCAGGCGGTGTGACGGCAGAAGTGGCCGCAGTCAATGTACCAACCGTACCCGATGCCGCCGGCTTGGCGGGAGTCTTGCCATACAGCGGCGCATTAGGATCCCAATCTTTATTTTTTTGCTGCTCTGCTGCATCTTGCTCAGCACTGGATTTGGTGGCACTTTTGTTCATAAATGGCACGGGCACTTTAGCCACATACAGAGCCACAACCAAGGCGGCCCCCAAACCAACCAACACACCAATGATGAGCCCCAAAAATAATCCGCCGCGTTGGCGCAAAGGTGTGCTGGACTGGGTCAGCAATGAGGAGAAAACAGTCGCTTGCATAGACATCATCCTCACATCTTAACGGGTGCGCCCACACCGAGCACCGCCAAGCCGTTTTTCAGTACCTGCGCCGTGGCCGCCACCAGCGCCAAACGGGCTTTTTTCACGTTGACATCATCCACCAAAATACGCTCTGCATCATAGTATGAGTGATAGGCGGCGGCCAAATCTCGCAAATAGAAGGTCACATCATGAGGTGCAAAGTCACGCGCTGCTGCGACGAGCATCTCGGGATATTTGGCCAATTGCAGCATGAGGCTTTGCGCTGGTGCGGTATTCAAAGCATCCAAGTCAACGCCACGTAATTCTGTAGCTTGCCCACCATCTTTTTCCGCCCAAGCCGCAAGCACCGAGCAAATGCGGGCATGCGCGTACTGCACGTAATACACCGGGTTGTCGTTATTTTTCGTGACAGCCAAGCCAATGTCAAACACGTATTCGGTATCAGGCTTGCGCGAGAGCAGAAAGAAGCGCACGGCATCTTTGCTCGTCCAGTCGATCAAATCGCGCAAGGTCACATAGCCGCCGGTGCGTTTGCTGATTTTGATCTCCTCGCCATCTTTCATCACGCGCACCATGGTGTGCAAGACGTAATCGGGATAGCCTTCGGGAATGCCAGTGCCCGTAGCCTGCAAACCGGCGCGGACGCGAGCAATCGTTCCGTGATGGTCTGTGCCTTGGATGTTGACCACGCGCGTGAAGCCGCGCTCCCATTTCGCCAAGTGATAGGCGACATCGGGAACGAAGTAGGTGTATGAGCCATCGCTCTTTTTCATCACGCGATCTTTATCGTCACCATATTCCGTGCTTTTGAGCCACAGAGCGCCGTCCTTCTCATAGGTTTTACCCTCTGCGATAAGCTTTTGCACGGCACTGTCAACTCGGCCACTGCTGTAGAGCGAGGATTCGAGGTAGTAATGGTCAAATTTGAGCGCAAAGGCTTGTAAATCTAAATCTTGCTCATGACGCAGATACGCCACGGCAAACTCACGAATGCTGTTCAAATCATTCACATCGCCACTGGCTGTAGTTTCTCGGTCATCGGCTTTGACGGTTTTCTTCGCTAAGAAATCTTGCGCGATGTCAGCAATATATTCACCGTTGTAGGCCGATTCTGGCCACTCTGGATCGCCGGGTTTGAAGCCCTTGGCACGAAGCTGCGTAGAGACGGCCAAATTGTTGATTTGCACACCCGCATCGTTGTAATAAAACTCGCGGTGCACGGCTTCGCCCTGCGTCGCCCAGAGATTGCAAATCGCATCACCCAGAGCGGCTTGCCGACCGTGGCCGACATGCAATGGGCCAGTGGGATTGGCGCTCACGAACTCCACCATCATTTTTTTGCCAGTAGATTCTTTGACACCGTAAGCGGCCTGCTGTGCGAGCACCTCGCGCACCACTTCTTGCTTGGCCTCTGGCTTCAGTCGAATGTTGATGAAACCGGGTCCGGCAATCTCCAAGACCGTCACCCATTGCAAAAAGGCAGGCGTGGCTTCAAGTGCAGCGCACAGTTGCGCAGCCAACTCGCGGGGATTCTTTTTAGCGGCTTTGGCCAGTTGCATCGCAGCCGTGCAGGCGAAATCGCCATGCTCGGCCACTTTAGGCGATTCAAACGCAGCCTTTTGCCCTGCGCCGGGAGAGAGTTTTCCAAGCTCGTCGGCCAGTGCGGCGAGCAGTTGTCGTTTCACAGATTCCATGCATTGATTTTACCGGGATGGCCTACTGCTCGATCACACTTGCGCGAGCAAACACTGCGCAGCCCGCACCCAATACGACTTTCGTCGAGCATAGCAAAACAGGCTGATTTTCAAGCCATATCAGCCTCTAGCCGGCATGAAATATGCGCCGAGTGCTATACTATTTATAGTAAAAGCCTGCTTCCAGAGCTCCGGAAGCAGGCCATTAAGTCGGGGGCAGCGTGTCAATGAACAGGCGTTCAAGCCCAGATCACTGCGCCTTTGGTTTCATACCATTTGTCCACATTGCCTTCGACAGCCGCCTCAATCTTGGCGCGCTTGATTTTCATCGTCGGTGTCAGCTGGCCATTCTCGATGCTCCATGGCTCTTTCGCAACCACGATCATGCGTAGCTGCTCATAATCAGCCACCTTGGCATTGACCCGATCCAAGACGGATTTCATCTCGGCTTCAAACGAAGCTTTAATGGCCGCATCTTTGAGCTGGGGGCGCAAGCCCTCAGCCGGCACGACCAAAGCATACGCAGCGCTTTGGCCTATACCAGAGACCATAGAAAGCTCCACCATTGAGCTTTCGTTGATCATGTTCTCAATCGGCGCAGGAGCAACGTATTTGCCCTTTGCGGTTTTGAACAGTTCTTTAGCGCGTCCAGTCAGCTTGAGTTGACCGTCGGCCCCGAGCTCACCTTTGTCGCCCGTTTTGAAGAAGCCATCTGGTGTGAACGATTCAGCAGTGAGTTCGGGCTGCTTGTAATAGCCCACAAAAGTGCCTGGCGATTTGATGAGTAACTCACCACTTTCACTGAAGCGCCGCTCAACGCCTTCATGCGCAAAGCCCACATAGCCAGGCTTACCACTGCCTTTGCGGCCTGTGTGAGAAAACGCGAAGTCCTCCGTCATGCCCAAGCCTTCCACCAAATTGAGCCCAAGTTTGCGATACCACTCGAGCAGAGACGGAGGAATTGGCGCGGAGCCAGAGCCGGCCAACTTGGCGTGTTGCAAACCGAGTTTGGTGAGCACTTTCTTTTTCACAATGCCGCCAAGGATTGGAATACTCAGCAGTTTGTCGAGTTTCTTTTGAGGCATTTTGGCAAGTACGCCTTGCTGGAATTTGAGCCACAGGCGCGGTACGGAAATAAACACGGTAGGCTGCGCACGCTGCAAGTCCTGCACGAATGTGTCAAGCGACTCGGCAAAGAATACATGGCCACGGCCGCCAATGAAGCCCGCACATTCCACACAAGCGCGCTCAAAAATATGCGCCAAAGGCAAATAGGACAACACACGATAAGGCGTTGCAGCGCCAATTTCACGGTTGGTATATGCATCAAAGCCTACGCTGGCCGCTGTGCCTCGCTCAAAGCTGTGCATCACGCCCTTTGGCGTGCCGGTGGAGCCCGAGGTATACATGATGAACATAATGTCTTTGCCATCACGTGCAGGCTTGCCAGGCATCGGCTGCGTCTTGGCGATGATGCTGTCCCAAGTCTCGTAACTCGTCTTGGGTGCCAGCGGCAAAGCGATGCAAGGCAAGCCAGCGGGTATGCCGCCTTTTTGCTGATCCCAAGTATCTAGCTTGCCAACAAACAACAGCTTGGCTTCGCTGTGCGTCAGCACATAGTTGACAGTCTCTGCGCCTTCCGTAGGAAAATTGCGACCGTGGTATAGCCGGCCATCCAAATCGCCAGCTCTGCCATCATGAACTGCGCTGTGTTTTTCGACAATATCGCCACACGTGAGCCTTGCTCAAAGCCCTGCGCTTTCAAATGCGTTGCCATGCGACGTGCATGATCCATGAGCTGCGCCCATGTGTAATTCACCACCTTGTCGCCCCCAAACGGCTGCGTCATGTACACCTGATTGGCACGATTGGTTTCGTGCTCGTACACATAGTCAAGAATAAGCTTGGAAGCCATACCAGTTCCTTATAGTTAAAAAGGAACTATCCTAGTGCCAAAAACTGATAATCGCAATCGGGAAAAACCTGTGTAAGTCTCGTGAAAGTAGGCTTTTTTGCTTGCTTCTTGAAGACGCGCTGCGTT
>JAAUOI010000299.1 GCA_012036375.1 Allobrachymonas sp.
CAATTGGCCAGCGCAATCAGATTTTTCAGTTCGCCTCGTTGGGCGCTATTCCTCAAGATAAAAATACGCGGGCGAGCCTTGCGAGTTGATCATTGGCAACGACAACACGATTCGCGAATTCACCAGCTTTAATATCGGCTCGCCCGGCGGCGGCGGCATCACGCGCGTGGGAGATCGCAATTGGCTGATGGCCTATGTCCATTTGGCGCATGATTGCATCGTGGGCAACGACACGATCATGGCCAACAATTCGCAACTCGCAGGCCATGTGATTGTGGGCGATTGGGTGATTTTGGGCGGCTTTACCGTGGTGCATCAGTTCGTGCGCATTGGGGCGCACGCGATGACGGCGATGTGTTCGCTCTTGTTTGCCGACTTGCCGCCGTATGTGATGGCGCAAGGGCAGCCGGCGAATGCGCGCAGTATGAATTTTGAGGGTTTGCGCAGGCGCGGCTTCAGTGCTGAGCGTATCAGTGCAGTCAAAGCGATGCACAAAGCTTTGTATCGCGATGATCTGACACTTGAAAATGCTCAAGTGGAGATCAAAAATTTAAGCGAAAAGTACCCAGAAGCGGCGCAAGATGTGCGCGACATGCTCACATTTTTAGAGCAGACGAACCCGCAGCGCGGTATTGTGCGCTAACTCTCCATCGCATCTTGATATGAGCCAGCCAGCCCTGCGCATTGCACTCGTGGCCGGTGAGACCTCGGGCGATTTGCTCGGAGGCTTGTTGCTCGATGGCTTGAAAGCGCGTTGGCCGCATGCGCAGTTTGTCGGCATCGGAGGAGCGCAAATGATCAAGCGCGGCATGCAAGCTTGGTGGCCGAGCGAGAAATTGGCGGTGCGCGGCTATTTGGAGGTGCTGCGGCATTACCGCGAGATCGTGGGCATTCGCGATCAACTCAAATCTCGCTTGCTGCAAGACAAGCCCGATATTTTTATTGGCATTGATGCGCCAGATTTCAATCTCGATTTAGAGCGTGATCTGAAAAACGCTGGCATCAAAACGGCGCATTTCGTCAGCCCCAGCATCTGGGCTTGGCGGCCAGAGCGCATCCAGAAAATTGTGCAATCAGTCGATCAAATGCTTTGCATTTTTCCGTTTGAGAAAAAGCTGTATGACGAAGCCGGGTTGCCCGCGACTTATGTGGGGCATCCGCTGGCAGGCGTGATCCCGATGCAGCCAGATCGCGCTGCGGCTCGTAGCCTGCTTGGGTTGAGCGAGACTGACACGGTGGTAGCGCTCTTGCCTGGCAGCCGGCGAGATGAGGTGAAATACCTGATTTCAAGGCTTTTTGAGGCTCTAGCCGGCATAGAATCTGCGCGGAGTGCTACGAAATTTATAGTTCCTTGCATTCCCAATTTGCAAGCAATGATTGAGCAGGCCGCTAGACAAGCCAGCGTGGCAGGCAAAGTGCAACTCGTGCAAGCTCAGTCGCATACGGTTCTCGCCGCATGCAATGTGGCGATTGTGGCCAGCGGCACGGCCACTTTGGAAGCCGCCCTCTTCAAACGCCCGATGGTGATTGCCTACAACATGAACTGGATCAGTTGGCAGATTATGCGGCGCAAGAAATTGCAGCCTTGGGTGGGTTTGCCCAATATTCTGTGCGGTGAGTTTGTGGTGCCAGAATTGCTGCAAGGCGACTGCACGCCCGAGGCGCTGGCACGCGAGACGCTGGCTTGGCTGCAATCTCCTGAGAAAATAAGCGCTTTAGAGCAGCGCTTTGCAGCCCTGCATACAGAACTCCAACGCAATACGCCCGAGCTTGCCGCCCATGCCATCGAAGAAGTCCTCAGCCGCTAAAACCAGCTCAACTCAGTTGCGCAGTGTTCAGCCTGCGCTTCTGGAGCTGGAGCCATTGCCGATTGCTCGCAAGCGCAGGTCGGATGCCAAGCCGCTGCCGAAAAAGCGCCAACCGAAGTCTTTGCAAGCTCAATTCGTCTGGGATGAATCGGGTTTGGTTGCTGGTGTGGATGAAGCTGGCCGTGGCCCGTTGGCGGGCTCGGTGGTGGCTGCTGCGGTGATCCTGGATGCGGAGCAGCCCATCGCGGGCTTGATGGATTCCAAAATGCTCACCGCGCAGCGGCGTGAGACATTGTTTTTGGAAATTCAGGCCAAGGCATTGTGCGTGAGTGTGGGAGAGGCGAGTGTGCAAGAAATTGACGAGATCAATATTCTGCAAGCCACGATGCTGGCGATGCAGCGCGCAGTGCAGGGACTGCGCTTGAAGCCTGCAAAGGTCTTGGTCGATGGCAATCGGCTGCCGACGATTGATGTGCTCGCCGAGGCGATAGTGGGTGGTGATGCGAAGGTGCAGGCGATTTCAGCGGCTTCGATCGTTGCCAAAGTCACTCGGGATCGGCAATGCGAGCAGTTGCATGCGCAGTATCCGCAATATGGCTTCGATCGCCACAAAGGCTATGGCACAGCAGCGCATATGGCCGCGCTCAAAGCACATGGCGCAACGCCTTCGCATCGCAAGAGCTTTGCACCCGTGGCTCATGCTGTGGCCAATGCGTTGGCACAAGCTGCATGACAAACTTGCCAACACCAATCGCCGTCACCTCGCGCGATAACCCGCTCATCAAAGAGCTGCGCCGCCTTGCGCAAGATGGCGCAGCTTATCGCAAGACGGGGCGTATTTGGGTGGAAGGCGAGCATGTGTGTGAAGCCGCGCTCGCGCGTGGTTGGCTGCCTGATTTGATCGTGTTTTTAGAGCATTTTAGGCATCTAGCCGGCATAGAATCTGCGTCGAATGCTATTAAAAGTATAGTGATTCCGGAGGCTCTGATGAAGGAGATCAGCAGCTTGGAATCTGCGCCGCCGCTGGGCATGGTGATGCAGCTGCCGGCGACGACTGAGATCCAACCACTTGCCCGCTCCGTCGTACTCGATCGCCTGCAAGATCCCGGCAATGCGGGCAGCATTCTACGAAGTGCAGCGGCTTTTGGCTTTGAACAAATCATCGCGCTCAAAGGCACGGTGGCGCTGTGGAGTCCAAAGGTGCTGCGCTCGGGCATGGGCGCACATTTTTCGCTGCGCATTGTGGAGCTGGCCTTAACGGAAGATGTTCAGAGTTTGCATCGACCGTTGGCCGTCACAAGCAGCCACGCGGGCGATGATTTGCATGCCTTGTCCGCAGAGACGACTTCTCAACTCAATTGGGCGCTCGGTCATGAAGGGCAAGGCGTGAGCGAGGCGCTCGAGGCTTTGGCGCAGCGCAAGGTGCGCATTGCGCAACC
Organism: Allobrachymonas sp.; assembly: GCA_012036375.1. GTDB lineage: Bacteria > Pseudomonadota > Gammaproteobacteria > Burkholderiales > Burkholderiaceae_C > JANMDU01. The sequence goes on from JAAUOI010000299.1 coordinate 3,248, forward strand.
AGGCGGGCAAGAGTCGCTCAATGTGGCGGCGGCTGCGGCGATTTTGCTGTATGCAAGCCGCGCGTGAATCGCGCTTTTCACTCTCTGTATGAGACCTTATCTCAATGGTTATGCGTCGTTTGCATAAGCGCACTCAGCTATAATCTGTCAAATCTTAATTCACCCCGTACCGCCTAGCGCATCACGCATCTTCCCTTCCACCTGCTGTGTTCGCGCTCCTTGCAATGGCAGGCAGCGGCCAAGTGAACATGCGGCACCGGGCGTACACACCTCTACGGAGACTGCCCAGTGCTTTCCACTTTGAAGGCGAAATTTCCGCACGCAATTTTGGCGCTCGCCGATGGCTCAGTATTCATCGGTCAATCCATCGGCGCTGCTGGCCAGACCACTGGCGAGGTGGTGTTCAATACCTCCATGTCGGGCTACCAAGAAATCCTGACCGACCCCAGCTATTGCCAGCAAATCGTCACGCTCACTTATCCGCACATTGGCAACTATGGCATCAGTCTTGAAGATGTCGAATCGCGCAAAGTGTTTGCAGCCGGTTTGATCATCAAAGATTTGCCGCTCATCGCCAGCAACTTCCGCAGCAGCATGACGCTGTCGCAATACCTTGAAAAAGAAGGCTGCGTCGGCATTGCCGGTATTGACAACCGCCAGCTCACGCGCCATCTGCGCAGCAAAGGCGCACAAAACGGCTGCATCGTCGCGCTCAAAGCCGGCGAAGAAATCTCGCAAGCTGTGATCGACAAAGCGATTGCCGCCGCCAAAGCCGTGCCTTCGATGGCTGGCCTCGATTTGGCGAAAGTCGTGAGTGCGAAAGATCAATACGAGTGGACGCAAACCGAGTGGAAATTAGGCTCGGGT
>JAAUOI010000032.1 GCA_012036375.1 Allobrachymonas sp.
CTTGCAAAGCTGCGTGGCTCCTTCAAGCTCCAGTTCACCAAAAGGCGCATCAGTCTTGCTGTTAATCACTTGCAGCACGCCATGCAAATGCTCGCCGTCCAAAATAGGCATCACCAGCATTTGCTTGGTGCGATAGCCTGAGCGTTGATCCACTTGCTTGAGAAACGCCAGTGACGGATGAATGCGCTTCAAAGCCTCGTCGTCATACACATCGGCAATGTTCACGGGCTCTTTGGACATCGCCACATAGCCTGCAATGCTTTGCACGCCAATGGGTAGCTTCAAATCTTTGGCCACATTCAGGCCGGTTTTGATTTTGGAGATGATGGAGGTGCCGTCCTCGCTGGCCGCATAAAGCGTCAAGCGATCTGCATTGAGCAAGCGGCAAATATCATCGCTGGCCTCCAGCATGAGCTGGTCAATGTTTTCAGTCTCATGAATACGGGTGGTGACTTTTTGCAGCTGCCGATAAAACAAGACCTCAAAGGTCATGCCGCGCTTTTCAGCAGGCAGCATTTGCGAATCAAAAAAGGCTTTTTCCGCAGCAGTAGGAGCGGGTTTAAGGACGGCATTCATACGGAAAGCTCCTGACCGGCGCGAAGCCAGCGGATATCGTGCGTCACGTTCGGGCCAAACGGCTGGGTTTGATCAAAGCGCTGGATTTCCTCCATGATCTGCTCCGTCTCAGCGGGCTTGGTGTGGGTGATGTAGATTGGAAAGTGTTTGGTTTTGTCAATCTGGTCGAGCTCCTCGGCCAAGACATTGGGTGACAGATGCAAGCTCAAATGCGCCAACTGCTTTTCACGGTTAGAAAACGCCGTCTCAATCACGAGCATGGCCACATTCATTTGATTGATGCGCTTCCAAAAAGCCGGGTTGCGCTCGGTATCGCCGGAGAACACCCAGCAGCCTGCACCGGCCGTGATCGCATAACCCACAGCGGGCACTGTGTGAACCGCAGGCAAGGCTTCGACCATTTTGTTGGCAATTTTTAGGCGTGCGCCGCTTTGCAAAGGATGAAAGCTCAGGAAGGGGTTTGCTGCGCTGGGAATTTGCGTGAAATCAGGCCAAATATGGTTGTTGAAAATATACTGCTTGAGGGCTGCAATCGTCTCGGGCAGCGCATGCACCCGTAACGCCTGTTTGCGCATGGAGGCTACGGAGTCGATCATCAAAGGCAGGTTGGCAATATGATCCAAATGCGAATGGGTGATCAGCACATCGTTGATGGCGGCCATCTCGCTGAGTGTCAAATCACCCACGCCTGTGCCCGCATCAACCAATAGATCGTCATCCACCAAAAACGATGTCGTTCGGCAGTCTTTGGCAATGGCACCTGAGCATCCCAAAACCCTGATTTTCATGAGGCGTGGCTCCCTTATTTCGTCTCAAAATTGGTTGCGCCATCCCATGAAGGATCAAATGGCAACAACCGCATAGAGGCTACACGCTCTGAGTACAGTTGGTAAAGGTATTTTTTGGCAGATTTGCCCGCCTTGGTTGAAATCGTGCGCTCCAAGTTGAGCATGTGCAAATCACATTGATCCCAATCCTGAGCACGATACGACTTGAGGAACATGGCCCACAGTTTGAGTTCATCGGCCTGCTCTTTTGGCAAACGATCTAGGGGCGCGAGTGGCCAGAAAATGGCCACGGCTTGATCTTTGCCTTTGACGCGCACTTTATCCAACTCTTGCCAAGCGATATCAGAGGCCAACTTTTTGGTGGATTCGGCCACCACAATATCCACGCCGTAGGTTTTGGACAAACCCTCCAAGCGCGAGCCGAGGTTCACCGAGTCGCCAATCACGGTATAACTCTTGCGAATAGAGGAACCCATGTCACCCACGCACATCATGCCGGTATTCAGGCCAATGCCCACGCCTATTTCTGGCAAACCTTTGCTGCGATGCTCCTCATTGATTTTGCGCACCTCACCTGCCATTTCCATCGCCGTCTTCACGGACAGCGCGGCGTGATCAGGAGAGTCCACAGGCGCACCCCAAAAGGCCATCACGCAATCGCCCATGTATTTGTCAATCGTGCCTCTGTTGTTGCGGATCACATTCGTTAAGCGGCTGAACACATCATTAAGTAAGCCCTGAAGCTGCGTTGGCTCCATCGTCTCGCTCATCTTGGTAAAGCCGCGCATATCGCAAAACATCACGGTGAGCTCTTTGCTGGTGGCCTTCATGTTGTAGCTGTCAGGGTCTTTGACCATTTCGTCGACCAGCTCGGGCGGCACATAAGTGCCAAACAAATTCGCAATTTGACGCTTGGATTTGCTCTCCACAAAATAGCCATAGCTCATGTTCAGCGCAAAGGCCGTGAGCGCCATGACCAAAGCGGTTGCCAAGGGCAAGACCAAGCCCCCACCGAGATACAACCAAAAATTCAAACCCACCAAACTTGCAATCACCGCCACACTCAGCGCCACAGCTTTTGGAGCGCTTAACAGCGGCAATGCAAACGCCAAGATCAAACCAGCAACAATCAACAGCAACACTTCATAGCCAAGTGCGTAATCGGGTTTGACGTAAATTCGGCCATCCAAAAGGCCAGAAATCACATTGGCATGCACCTCGACACCAGGATAGGTTTCGCCTACAGGAGTCACGCGCAGATCAAGCAAGCCCGGCGCAGTAGTACCCAGCAACACAATCTTTCCGCTCAACACACCGGGTGCAACTTTCTTAGCCAACACATCGGCAGCTGAAATGTATTTGAACGAACCGCCAGCCACATTGCCCGGCCCGCGAAATGGCACCAGAGCAGCGACGCGATCATCCACAGGAATTGCCAAGGATTTGTCGCCCTGCTTGAGCAAAATACTCTCTAGACCTTGGTAGCTGCGCGAGAGGAAACGCTCTTTCGGAAAGCCTGGCTCAATCGTAGGCAAACCCGTGAGCACCCGAAAAACGGCCAAAGACAGAGATTCATAGTACTGCCCTTTGTATTCGGCCACCAAGGGGATGGAGCGCACCACGCCATCGGTATCGGTAATTGAGTTGAAAAAGCCGCCCATGGGTGCAGCTTTGGCCAAGGGCGGGATGTTGGCACCATATCCGCTCCAAGTGGTGAACTTAATGTGTCGGCCTTGCAATGCTGATTTTTGCATCACAGCGGGAGGCAACTCACCGCTGGTGCGGCCATCGCGATCACTGGTCATGTAGTAACCGAGCACCACAGGGCGCTTCTCCAAGGATTTGGCGAACAAACTGTCGTAATCCAAACCCGCCTCCATTTGACCAAGGCGTTCAGCAAAGCCCGCTTGGTCCTTCATTTCGTTGGCGGCCAATTGGCGCAAGCGCTTCAGACCCGAGCTGTCATCGGCCTCTGCAAACAACACGTCAAAGCCGAGAATCGCGATCTTTTGCTGGTCAAAGAGCTCGTTGACCAAATCGGCCATTTTGTTGCGTCCCCACGGCCACCGCCCCACTTCTGCCAAGCTTTTTTCATCAATGTCGATGATGACGACGCGATCATCCATGGTTTTGGGCATGGTGGCGCGCAGGCGGGTGTCGTAGATGATGTCATCGAGGCGCTGGAGCACGCCAATCGGAAGAATATTGGCGGTATGCAGCAGCGCCAAAACCAAGGGAATTAGCGTGACCGCAATTCGCGGCCAATGTTTGAGCAACTTCTCCATGCCGCTGGTGACTTTGTGTGAAGTTGGCTCAGGCAAGTGCTTTCGAGCTATGGATGCCGGCTAGAAAAACAAAAAGTTGCCCGTGCGCAGTGGCTTAACCGTTGGCAAACTGCATTTGCGTGCCAGCCAATTCGAGCACATCACCGTCTTTGAGCGTCACGGGCTCCGCGCCAATTGGCGAGCCGTTGAGCGTGGGCTTGTTTGAGCCCTCGACATGCGCGACGACGAAACCATGCGGGCGCTTGGTGATTGCGGCAACGGCAACACCGGGTTTACCAATCGTCGTCACGACCTTGACCAAAGGCACTTCACGCCCAGCCGCTGCACCAGACAAAACTTTAATAGCCGCATTGGCTGCGGGCGCCGTGCTCACAGCAGGCGCGGCAGAAGCGGCAGGCGCTGGTGCCGACAACCCGGCGGCACCGGCTTTGATCACCATGGTGCGCTCAAATCCTTCGGATTGCTGCTCGTTGACATATTTGATTTTGTACTTGCCAATTTCAATCGTGTCGTTATTGGCCAATTGCTGCTTTTTCACAGCCTTGCCGTTGATATAGGTGCCATTGGTGCTGTTCAAATCTTCCAAGCTGACATCGTTGCCAGCCAGTTGAATCACTGCATGCTCACCGCTGACAGCGAGGTTATCGATCACGATGTCGTTGTAGGGTCGGCGGCCTAAGGTCGTGCGATCCTTCGTGAGTTGAACTTCTTTGATGACGACACCGTCGATCGACACGATCATTTTCGGCATGGTCGGCTCCTGTTGTTGATTAAGTTGACTGAATGATTATTTGCCCAACAACCGCGACATAAAGCCACGCTTGTTGTGCCCTTCCTTGGCCTGCGTGAGAACCACAGAGATATTGTCTCTGCCTCCTCCTGCATTAGCCGCTTCCACCAAGGCTTTGGCCATGGCATCTAAATCCGAGTTTTCTCGCATGATAGCAGCGATGCCTTCATCTGACACCATATCCGACAGACCATCGGAGCACATGAGGTAAATATCGCCCACTTCGGTGCGGTGCTCGTTGGTTTCTAGCAGCACAGCATCTTCCACGCCCAACGCACGCGTCACAAGGTTTTATTCAGCGAAGTGGCTGCTTGTTCGGGTGTGATCAAGCCCGCGTCGATTTGTTCTTGCAGTAAAGAATGGTCTTTGGTGATCTGCGAAAACTCCTCTGCGCGCAGGCGGTAGCAGCGCGAATCACCAATATGGCCGAGCATCAGGCGGCCTTCATGGAACACGCCCACAACGAGTGTAGTACCCATGCCGGTGTATTGCGGATTAGAGGCGGCCGCATTAAAAATTGATCGATTGGCGTTATCGACGCAAATTTCCAGTGCACGACGCACTTCACGGGCATTGGCGTTTTTTCCCGCTTGCACCAGCCAACGGCTCATTTCGGACTTGATAAATGCGGTGGCCATGCCGCTGGCGACTTCGCCTGCGTTGTAGCCGCCCATGCCATCAGCCAACACCGCCAATTGTGTGGGCATGTCGATAGCGAGCGAGTCCTCGTTGTTATCACGGGCCAAGCCGGGATCGGTGCTGTGTGCGAACTGGTAAATCATGAGAATAACAACGAACTATAGCGGCATTCAGAGGCGTTTTAGGGGTGGTGAGATGACGGCGCTTGGGTTTTAGCGGGCATCGGGGGGCGCAGGGCGTGCCACGATGGTCTTTTCAAACGGGTCGTCTTGAACGGGTGGCACGGGGCTTTGTGTTTGCGGCGTGAATTTTTGAGTTGCTGCGAATCGATCCGTTGCCATCAATTCAGCCGGCACAGTGGCCGCATTGAAGTCGGGGCGGGTGAAGACTTGCGTTTTTTCCTGCGATGCAGCGGCCTGCATCACTTGTGTCGCCTGATCAGCCCCGGTCGAGGCCTGCATCACTTGTGTTTTGTCTTCCGCAGAGGCGGCTGCACCCCCTGCCGCAGATGCCTGCGCAACCCATGTGTCACCGCCATCACCGAGCAGCCCCAGCACAGCCCGCAAATCTGCAGCAAACTGGTCACCATCTTGGTAGCGTGTCTCTGGTCGTTTGGACAGACTCATGGCCACAACGTCAGCCAGTTTTTGCGGGATTTCCGCGCGGATGATGCGAATATCTGGTGCTTCCTCATTGGCGATTTTGTACATCAGCTCGGCCATCGATTCACCTCGGAATGGCAACACGCCTGCGAGCATTTGGAAGAGCATCACGCCCAAGGAATATAAATCGGAGCGGCCATCCACGCGCTTGCCCGCAATTTGCTCAGGGCTCATGAAGCTTGGCGTGCCGAGCACGAGGCCGGTTTTAGTTTTGCTTGAATCGGTGATACGGGCAATACCAAAGTCGGTTACTTTCACGATGTCTAGGCTGTGCTCGTACATCACGTTGGCCGGCTTGATGTCGCGGTGCACCACATTGTTTTGATGCGCATAAGCCAGCGCTTTGGCCACGCGTTCGACAATAGTGATCACCCGCTGCATCGGCAGCAGATTGCCGTCTTTGCTGTAATCGACCAAGTCCTTGCCTTTGAGGAATTCCATGGCGATGTAAGCCAAATCGTGCTCTTCGCCCGCATCGTAAATCGTCACGATATTGGGATGCTGCAAACGGCCAGCCGTCTCAGCTTCGCGGAAGAAGCGCTCACGGGCATCTTTGAGCTCATCGCCATCAAATTCTTGCGAGAGCGCCATGGTTTTGATGGCCACCACACGGCCAATTTTGGGGTCTTTGCCTTGATAGACCACGCCCATCGCGCCTTTGCCCAGCTCTTTTTCTACGCTGTAGCGACCGAGCATGGGTTTTTCAACACTGCCATCATTGAGCACCAATGTGCCGCCCGGATGACCGCCACCGCCGCCCAAAATGACCGTTTCTGAGAGGTTTTTGGCGCGGTTGAGCTTTTCTGCCAAGCCTTTGTGTGTTTTGTCCAGCGTCGCCATGTGTTCGTACACGGCTTGCGCTTTGTTGAACTGGCGCTTGCGCTCAAAGTCCAGCGCCAAATTACCAAGGTTATCCAGCAAAGCCGTAGAGGCTGGCACACGGCGGAAACGATCAAACGCCATGTCTAACTGGCCTTGGCCTTGTAACGCAAGACCCATCATTCGGTTAGTCTCAGCGGATTCTTCGTCGGATTTGACTTTGCCAGCTTCTGTCACCAAGAAGCGTTTGGTGGTCAGTGCCAAATGGCCAATGAGCAGCAAAACGGCGGGAAGCATCATCTTGAGCCAGAGCGCTGCGCCGGAGAGCAGGCCAAACTCTAAACCGAGGAGCAGTACAAACAGCCCAGCGGTGATCGCTGCTCCCATGCCTGCTGACAAGCGCGGCAAAAGCGCGATCAGATAAGCGGCCACGAGCAAAAAGGCCAACAATGTGACCCATAACCCCCAACCGGGCTGCACGATGAAATGCTCATTCAGGATGCTCGAGGTAACGTGCGCTATGGTCTCAGCGGGGCTCATATCTTTAGCCGCTGGCGTGGGGAAGATATTGCCAACGCCTGCCGCAGTGGCACCGATGATCACAATTTTGTCGGTGTATTTGCTGGCTGGGATCTTGCCGGAGAGAACATCGTAGAAGGAATCAATCGGGAAAGCGCGTTTGTCGCCACTGCCCTTGTAGAACTGCGGCATCATCACAGCTGCCTCATCGGTTTTGACCTTGAGTTTGCCAATCTGTACCGAGTCGCCGGGGTTGAGTTTGATGTCAGATACGGGGAGGTTGAGGCTTTTAGCTGCGGCCATCAAAGCCACCGAAGGCACGGCCTTGCCGTAGTAGTTCACCAAGAGCGGCTCTTCCCGTACTGCGCCATCGTTGACATCGGGCAGAGAATTCAAGTGCCCGACACCAGCCACTGATTTGCCAATCAATTCGATGGGTTGCTGCCCCGAAATCGCGGGAAATGAAAAACCTTGGTTCTCATCCACTGCGCTTTTCAGCGCGAAATCGGGCAAAGGCTTGTCGGGGTTGCCCAAGGGCTCGCCGAGTTTGAAAACAGATGGGATGATCACATTGCCCGCTTTGGCCATGCTGGCAGCCAGTTTGGCATCAGTGTCCAAGGTCGCTTCGGCCTCCGCGATCAGTTTGCCCACTTGCTCGACGGCAGGTTGCGGACTGGCGGAATCGGGGCTACCCAGGGTTTCTTTGATTTTTCGGATGTATTGCAGGCCGCGGTCTGTTTGGGGCTCGAAAAAGAAAGTGGTGTTGGTGATCACTTTGACTTTCGCGCCAGCGAGTAGATCCGTCATCTGCGCATGCACCTCGCGACTCCAAGGCCAGCGACCGATGTTGGCGATGCTGGTGTCGTCAATTGCGATGACGGCAATTTTGTCGGAAGGCTGTCGACTATTGGAAGTGCTGGCGAAGTCGTAATAACGACGCTCTAGAGTATCGATCAAATCGCCAAAATTGTGCAGAAGCAAAACGGCCACAACCACCAACACACCCACAAACCAGTCGGCGCGCCAAAAATTTCCGCGTTTTAATGATGTGGCCACCTGCGCCCCTCAATCTCGATGCTCTGTTGTTTAAACCGAAGGCATTTTCCTAAAAAAATGCGCTAAGTTGTTGTCGTCAGTGCAAATTTGCACAACGAAGGGTTCTTACCTTAACAGACAGCAGCGTGACAATCAAGGCAATTTGTCACGCTGCGTAAGCTCTCTGTTGCAAATTTACGCCATTTGTTCGACACCTGCCCGGGCGTGGTGCGAGCTTGGGCAAGGGCGCGATGCCATTCGCTACTCTGGTTTGCGGGAGGCGGCGCGCTTTTGCAGCCACATGCCAATGCTCCAAACGATCAGCGCACCAGTGGCTGCAAAGCTGTATTCCCAAACTTTGCCTTCTGGGCGAATGCCAGCCAATGCCACATCAGTATAAAACATCTGCCCGGCAATCCAGCCCAGAAGCATCGCGCCCAAGGTGATGATGAAGGGGAAACGCTCCATCAGTTTGAGCACGATTTGGCTGCCCCACACGATGATGGGAATGCTGACCAAGAGGCCGAAAATCACCAGTGGCAACCGATGCGCCTGACCTGCGCCTTGCGCTGCGCCGGCAATGGCGATCACGTTGTCCACGCTCATCACCAAATCGGCCACGATCACGGTTTTCACAGCGCCCCAGAGCTTGTCGCTGGGGTTGATGTTGTGCGCTTCTTCGCTTTCGGGCAGCAGCAGTTGCACGCCGATCCACAGCAGTAGCGCGGCACCGACGATTTTGAGATAAGGAACGGCAAGCAATGCGAGAGCAAAAGCAATCAAGATCACGCGCAGCACAATCGCGCCGATCGTGCCATAAATGATGCCTTGTTTGCGCTGTTTTTCAGGCAAGTTGCGGCAAGCCAGCGCGATCACCACAGCGTTGTCGCCGCCGAGCAAAATGTCGATCATGATGATTTGGCCAACAGCCAGCCAAAATGCACCTGTCATGAATTCTTCCATGCTGCTCTCCTACTGTTCAATGAATGTCAACTGCTATATATTTAGTAGCACTCTGCGCACATTCTATGCCGGCCAAGTGCTCAAAAGGCTTAAAAAACTACCCTAAAAGAGTTTAACTGGCGTTGGTCGCCTGTTTTTGCGTATTTATGCGTACAAATGTGCTCACCTTGGCGTAAAAAAAGCGGCTGTATCCACACAGGAGACAGCCGCTCTTGATACACGACAAGGCAGAGATTACAGCATTGCCTTGAGCAATTTCGCCATTTCAGACGGATTGCGCGTCACTTTGAAGCCGCACTCTTCCATGACGGAGAGCTTGGCATCGGCCGTATCTGCGCCACCAGAAATCAGTGCGCCCGCATGCCCCATGCGCTTGCCGGGAGGGGCGGTCACGCCTGCGATGAAGCCAACGATCGGCTTTTTCATGTTGGCTTTGCACCAGCGGGCGGCTTCGGCTTCATCGGGGCCGCCGATTTCGCCAATCATGATGACGGCGTCCGTCTCTGGATCGTCGTTAAACGCCTTCATCACGTCGATGTGCTTGAGGCCATTGATCGGGTCGCCACCGATACCAACCGCGCTGGATTGGCCGAGGCCGATTTCCGTGAGCTGCGCCACGGCTTCATAAGTCAACGTGCCGGAGCGCGACACCACACCGATGCGACCCTTGCGGTGAATATGACCGGGCATGATGCCGATTTTGATTTCTTCGGGCGTGATCAACCGGGGCAGTTGGGGCCGAGCAGCAAAGTGCGCTTGCCGCCAGCGGCTTCTTTGGCCTTCATGCGGTTGCGCACTTCGAGCATGTCGCGCACGGGGATGCCTTCGGTGATGCAGATCGCCAAATCGAGATCAGCTTCCACGGCTTCCCAGATCGCAGCGGCTGCGCCAGCGGGCGGCACGTAGATCACGGAAACGGTTGCGCCAGTTTGACCCGCCGCCTCTTTCACGCTTGCGTAAATAGGAATATTGAAAATGCTCTCGCCCGCTTTTTTCGGGTTCACGCCGGCGACGAAACAGTTTTTACCGTTGGCGTATTCCTGGCATTTTTCCGTGTGGAACTGGCCGGTTTTACCGGTGATGCCTTGGGTGATGACTTTGGTGTTTTTGTTGATGAAGATCGAACATGATGATTCCTTAGGCTTTAACAGCTTTAACAGCAGTCATGACCTTCTCGGCCGCTTCTGCCATGCTGTCGGCGGTGATGATCGGCAGGCCAGATTCGGCCAGCATCTTCTTGCCCAGCTCTTCGTTCGTGCCCTTCATGCGCACAACCAGTGGCACGGAGAGATTCACGGCCTTGCAAGCGGTGATCACGCCCGTGGCAATCGTGTCGCACTTCATGATGCCGCCGAAGATGTTGACGAGAATCGCCTTGACTTTCGGGTTTTTCAGCATGATTTTGAAAGCTTCGGTGACTTTCTCAGGCGTTGCGCCGCCGCCCACATCCAAGAAATTCGCTGGCTCGCCGCCGTAGAGCTTGATGGTGTCCATCGTGGCCATGGCCAGACCTGCACCATTGACCAAGCACCCAATGTTGCCGTCCAAGCTGATGTAAGCGAGGTCAAATTTGCTCGCTTCGACTTCTGCAGGATCTTCTTCATCCAAATCGCGCAGGGCGACGATCTCGGGATGCCGGAACAATGCGTTGGAATCGAAATTGAATTTGGAATCCAAGGCGATGATTTCGCCTTTGCTGGTGCGGTTCAGTGGGTTGATTTCGACCAAGGATGCATCGGTGTCCATGTAGCACTTGTAGAGCTTTTTGCAGACATCGGCAAACTGCGCTTGGCTGTCTGCTGGCATCTGAATGCCTTGGCCGATTTCTAGGCACTGCGCATCCGTCAAGCCAGCAAGTGGATCGACGTAGAGGGTGATGATTTTCTCGGGCGTGTCGTGCGCGACTTGCTCAATGTCCATGCCGCCTTCGCTGGATGCGATGAAGGCGACTTTTTGCGTGGCGCGGTCGGTCACCAGCGACAGGTAGTATTCTTTTTGAATGTCAGCGCCGTCCTCAATATAGAGGCGGCGAACTTTTTGGCCCTCGGGGCCGGTTTGGTGCGTCACGAGCTGCATACCGAGGATATCGGTAGCGCGGGCCTTGACGTCGTCAATGGTTTTGGCCACTTTCACACCGCCGCCCTTGCCACGGCCGCCTGCATGAATTTGCGCCTTCACGACCCACACTGGGCCGCCGAGTTTTTGTGCAGCCTCGATGGCCTCTTGCACGGTAAACGCAGCAATGCCGCGCGGCACGGGAATGCCAAATTGACGCAAGATGTCCTTGCCTTGGTACTCATGGATTTTCATGGGAGGAGTCCAGCTGTTGTGGGGAGTTGATGACGATTGAGACTGGTTTCATGCAAAATCCTCTTCGTCTGAGCATGTCAGTGACGAAGCGATTTCAGCGGCGTAACTGTATCATGTTGCGATGCACCAAACCTGAACAAACTGACAGCTCCACGTCAGTTGTGCTCCATCACATTTTCAAAGGCAGATCATGGCAAAAGTATTCATCGACGGCGAAGCAGGCACCACCGGGCTGCAAATTCGCGAGCGGCTGGCCACTTTGCCGCAGATTGAGGTGCTGTCGATCGCACCTGAAAAGCGCAAAGACATTGAAGCCAAAAAGGCATTGTTCAATGAAGCAGACCTCGTGGTGCTGTGTTTGCATGATTCCCATGCTATTGAATCAGTAGCACTCGCCACAGAACTTGCGCCGGCCAGGGCTCAAAAAGGCTTCAAACCTTTGAAAATTGTGGATGCCTCCACCGCACACCGCATCGCGCCGGGATGGGTGTATGGCTTTCCCGAAATCAGCGCGGAGCAAACCGCTGCCGTGAAAAACGCAGATTTCGTGGCCAACCCCGGCTGCTACCCCACGGGCGGCATTGCGCTGCTGCGCCCTTTGATTGATGCGGGGCTGTTGCCGGCAAACTACCCGGTGGTCATGCAAGGCTTTTCCGGCTATTCAGGCGGCGGGCGGCAGATGATTGAGGCGTATGAAATTGCCAAGAATGCGCCGCCTTTGGAGGTCTACGGCCTCGGCTTGCAACACAAGCATGTGCCTGAATTACAAAAATACAGCGGCCTGACGCGCCGCCCGATCTTCATTCCCACGGTGGGCAATTTTCACAGCGGCATGATTGATCACATCGCTTTGCAGTTTGATTTGATGCGCGGCGTGAGCAAAACCGCGCAACTCGAAGAAGCGTTGCGCGCACGCTATGCGGGCAGTGAATGGGTGAGCGTGGTGCCCGCCAACGAAGGCGGAAAAATCGAGCCCACCGCGCTGAACAACACCAATGCCATGGAGTTGTCGGTCTATGGCAACGACGATCTCGGCCAAGCCGTGCTGGTAGCGCGGTTTGACAATCTCGGCAAAGGTGCCAGCGGCGCGGCGGTGCAGAACATGCGGCTCATGCTGGGGGTCTGATTTTAAGCCAAATTGGCCTCTAGCCGGCATAAAATCTGCGCAAAATGCTATTTATTTGATAGCAATTGAATGCTCAAACCCAGAGTCAACATCGCTGCCGCACCGACGTCAATCCACATGATCCTAGCAATCGCTGCGTTGTGGGCTTGCATGGCGGCAATCAGCACGAAGCCGAGCATACTGATCAAGGCCGCGATGCCTACGGGCAAGCGCCAACCGGGGTTTGTGACGGCCATCAGACAAGCCCCCGCGATCAGGCCAAAGAGCAAGGCGCGATGCTGCATGAGGATGACCAAGTCTTGCCCTGCACCGAGCGAAATGCCGTAGGCTCGCTCCAATGCGCTGCGTCCAAGCAAGCCGGCCAGTGGCAAGAGATGAATCAAGCCCGCGATGGCAAAAGAGGCACGAATCAGCCATTCGCTGGTCTTCATTTCACGATCTCTTTTTGGCGCTAAGGAAATAGAGCAGCGGGCCAAATGAGCCGCAGGTCATTGAAAACGCTGCCCAAGGCCAAAACGGGCGGCCAGTAGCCAGCGCATCGCGGCGGATGAACACCAACAACAAGACCATCGTGATCAGCAAATCTGCAAACACCTGCCAACTGGCGGGATCGCGCGTGAAAAACAGCAAAAACGCCCCTAAGCCGCCGTGGTGCCAAAGGGCAAAGGCGGTGAGAGCGCCGAAAGCAAGGAGGATGAGTGTCAAGAGGGCTTTGTTCATAGAGTTTCCTTTCAATGAATCGCCAGTGTGCGCAGCGCGGTGAATCGGCGCAATTACGCGGCAGGTAATTGAAATGCTGCGTCGCTGTGATTCAATGTCTGCATGGAAACATTCAGCCCCAGTGCCAACCACAGCGCCCATTCCAACACGCGCCCCCATCTCTGCGAGACATTGCAAACCGCGCGCAAATCCAAGCGCATCAGCCAGCTCGAACTCTCACTGCGCATGGGCGTGAGCCAGCGCCATGTGAGCTTTGTGGAAAGCGGCCGAGCGCAGCCCAGCCGCGAGCTGCTGCTGGCTTGGCTCTCTGAGCTGCAAGCGCCACTGGCGCTACGCAATGTGGCGATGCAGCAGGCCGGGTTTGCGCCGGTCTACAGTGGCAGCGAGTTGACGGATGCCGTGCTCTCGCCCATGCGCGAAGGGCTCAACCGTTTGTTGACCGCGCACGATCCCATGCCCGCGATGGTGATGGATGCGGCGTGGAATATGCTGCAAATGAACCGTGGGGCGCAGTGGATGGCGGCGACGCTCATGCCTTGGATGGCGCAATTGCCGCCTGATCAGCCCATCAATTTGCTCGATGCCATGCTACACCCCGAAGGCATGACGCGGCAGATGACGAATCTGGAAGAAGTCGCGCCCGCGCTGCTGGCGCATCTGCGCGACGATGCGAGCGTGGTGCCCGAGCTGCTACCGCGTGTGGAGCAATTCGCGGCGCAAATCCAGCAGCGCTTGGGCAAACGCGCACTCGCGCCGTGGCCGCGCCAGATGGCGCCCGTGCTCACCACCCGCTTTGCCACCGCGCATGGCCCGCTGGCTTTTTTCAGCATGTTCTCTACCTTCGGCACGCCGCAAGACATCACGCTCGCCTCTCTGCGCGTGGAGCATGTGTTCGCGGCGGATGAAGCCACGCGCGAGGTGATTGAGCGGTGCGTGGTTTAGGACTTCTGTCTCACTGGCTTGCTCCCGAAGTGACAGCGCAGGGGTGCAAATTGAGGCACGATGCTCGCATGACCATGCCCAACTCCCTTCACACGTCCCCCGCATCCGAAACCAGCCCCGAAACCACTTTGGCGCGGTGGCGAGCTCAGGCCGCGCAAGTCTTGGCCACAAGCCAAGCCGCAGGCAGCATCGTAGGCGTGGCGACTCCTGAGCAAATTCGCGGCAAAACGGGTTTGCAGATGATGCAGGCCATGTTGAAGGGTGAGCTGCCGCGTGCATCCATCAGCGAGACCATGGATTTTCATTTCATCGAGGTCAGCTTCGGCCAAGCCATTTTGCAAGCTGCGCCGCATCCGCGCTGCCTCAATCCTTTGGGCGGCATGCATGGCGGCTGGTACTGCACCTTACTTGATTCCGCTTTAGGCTGCGCCGTCCACACCACCCTACCCGAAGGCCGCGCCTACACCACGCTTGAATTGAAAGTGAACTTGGTTCGAGCCATCACCTCCAGCGTGCCCCTCGTGCGCGCCATCGGCAAAGTCATCCACGTCGGCAAACAAGTCGCCACCGCCGAAGCCTCCATCATCGGCCACGACGGCAAGCTCTATGCGCATGCGACGACGACTTGTTTGGTGTTTGATGGGCGGGGGTGATCCGTCGAGGCATTAGCTGCCGGACTTGCCGTTGACCAAAACCAGACCGCCACTCCCAGAGCCACTAGAGCCGCCACTGGTGGTGAGGCCTCCGCTTCCGATACTGATGGAGCCGCCGGCAGAGCCACTTGTGCCGCTCGAAATGATGATCCCGCCGCCGCCATTGCCTACACTGATGGAGCCGCCACCTGTGGTCGGTGAACCTCCACCAATTGATGTGCCGACAATATTCAAGCCGAAAGGATCGTTGGTTTTGCTCGTGCCTCTGATTTGCAAGCATCCCGTTGCGGTGTTCAGGCTGATGCCTGAGCTGTTGAGGTCAATGGCTTTGATGGCACTGTCTAACTGATACGCCCCCAAACTTGTGATTGTCACATTCCCAAGAAAAGTCAAACTTTCGGCATGCACGACGACCTTTGCCAATGGGAAACTCCAAGTACCTTGCGGCGCACCTGTGCATTGCGTCACTTCCACGGATTTTGCTGTCTGCCATTCAGTAGGCGCTGGTGTCGCATTCAAAATACTCAAGGGCTGGATTGCTCCTCCATCAATACGAACCCCACTCGTACAAGAACTTGGTAAGACAGTGTCGAAGCTGTTGGTGTCACTGATCAGTGTGAAATCTTGTGAGCCGATACTTTGAGCCAAGTTTTGCGTAGTCACCCCGCCGCCATTGCTGGTGGTTGTCGGGCCAAGTGCGCCATACGCAGCCAAAGTCACGCCTAAGCTAGCTACGCC
>JAAUOI010000033.1 GCA_012036375.1 Allobrachymonas sp.
TCGTGTGGCAGGGAATTTAGAAGACTTGGATCCTGGCGAAGCGGCGGATCTTGCGCAAACAAGCCAGTCATCGAGCAAAACTCTGCACTAAAGCTCAAGCCTTGCGCTGCGGCAGCGTCGCCAGCACCACGCCAATCAGCGCAACACCAAACGCAACAATTTGCAAGCCGCTCATGCTCTCTGCGAGCAGTAACACACCCACCGCAGCCGCAGAAATCGGCAGCATCACGGTGAACACCCCCGCCTGCGCCGCTGGCACAGTTTTGAGCCCTGTCATCCACAGCCACACGGTCCAAATGCTCGCGGCCAGTGCGTAAAACAACAGCAGCAGCCAAGTACTTGAGGCCACTGAAGAAAAATCAAACCGCGATGCTTGCCACAGCCCCAGCGGCGTGACCAAGGCAAAGCCCCACAGGTTGATCAGCGAAGTAATCCGCTTTGGGCTCATCACGCCCGTGAGCTTTTTGCCAATGACTGCATAGGCCGCCTCGCAGAGCACAGCTGCGAACACGAGCAGATTGCCTACAACCGCATTTTTTTGAGCCAAATTGGCATCTAACCGGTATAAATCCTGCGTAGAGTGCTCACTTTTTGAGAGCGACACCAAGGCAATCCCGAGCACGGCACACACCACCGCCGCCCACACCCGCATGCTCACACGCTCACGCAAGAACAGCCAGCTCATCACCGCCACGCAAGCTGGAATGCTGGCCATGATCACGCCAGCAGACACCGCCGTCGTCATGCTCACACCATAGAGCATGCAAATCGAAAACAGAAAATTACCAAGGAAGGATTCCAAAACAGCAAGCGCTTGGTTTGCGCAGACATCGCCGCTTCATCAACAGGTTTGCGCAGCCAATGCGCCATCGCCAAGCCGCCGATCCCAAAGCGCAGCCAAGCCAATAGAAAAACAGGAAACACCAAGACCAATTGCTTAGACAAACCCACATAGCTGCCCACCAGCGCCATCGACAAAGCCAAGCACGCAAACGCAGCATAGCGATGGGTCATGCCAACGGCCGCAACTTCAGAGTTTTGATTCACAATGAATGGTTTCTATTTCTACGATTGCACAGCATCATGCCAGAAGAGCACCTCTATTTCGTCTACGGCACGCTGCGCCAAGGCGATGACAACGACATCACCCGCTTGCAACCCGCACCGCGCTTTATTGCGCATGCAACGATTCAAGGCACGATGTATCACCTCGGCGGCTATCCGGGCGTCACCCTCAACGGCAATGACACCATCGTGGGGGAAGTCTATGCTGTCAGCGCGGCGCTTGAAATGAAATTGGATGCGATTGAATCGGAGTATCCGGCGCAAAGCGATGAGTATGTCAAACGCGAGATTCAAATCAGCATCGACGACCAGCCATGCACCTGCTTTGTCTATGAGATCAACGCGGCATATATCCTGGGCAAACCACGTATCGCAAGCGGCGACTGGGTCAAAGACCGTTGATCTGTCATCATCTTCAACGAACAACGATTGCTATGAAATAGATAGCACTTAGCGCACATTTCACGACGGCTAGAGGCCAATTTGGCTTATAAAAATGCTGCAATCAGGCTAGCCAGCTTCTGCGGCTGATCATGGTGCAGCATATGCCCTGCGTCCTCAATCACTTCGATGCGAACATCCGGCACGGATTTCAAGCGCGCATGGTATTGCTCTAGCGTGTAGCGGCCTTTGTACCAGCCGTGCATTGAATCGTCGCTAGCTTCTACAGCGAGCAAAGGCATGTTGATGCGTTCGTACAAGGCCTGCTGCTCCTCCAAGCGAAACAATTGGGCATTGACGATTTTGTGCGCTGGGTCACCCAAAATTTCATACTGCCCTTGCGCATTCGGCGCACTCCAGTGCTGCGCGAGCCATTGCGCTTTATCGGCAGACAAGCGCGGATTGGTTTTGCGCAGACGATCCGCTACGCCTTGCAGGTCAGCATACGGCCGCATCGCCAGTTCACCCCGATGATGGCTCTTGAGCTGATCCATCCATTGCGCATAGCGGCTGGGCGCTTGCGAAGGGCGCGTCTCGGGCATACCAAAGCCTTCTAAATTAATCAGTTTGCGAATGCGCTCAGGCCGCACACCCGCATAGCCCATCACCACATTGCCGCCTAAGCTGTGGCCGAGTAAATCAATCGGTGCAGTGGGTGAAACAGCGTCGATCAAGAAATCCAGATCGGCCATGTAATCAGGAATCCAATAATTGTCGGTGTCTGCACCTTGGCAAGCGCCGCTGGTTTGGCTCACATGATGCGTGCGCCCATAGCCGCGCCAATCGGGCGCGATGATGTGGCGGCCTGCCAAATGAGTACTTTCTAATGCATCTACGACAAATTGAAACGATGCGCCCACATCCATCCAGCCATGCACCATCACGATGCTGGCTTTGGCCCCGGCATCGGTTGCCCCCCACTCAAGGAGGTGATAGCGATGCGTGCGGATGTGTTGAATCGAGAAGAACTGGTGCGAAGAGGCTGGTACATCGGCTCATCTTAGTGGAATAATAAGCCTCGATACGCTGAACCCTTGAGTTCCACGTCATGCCCGCGACAAAGCAACTGCCAACCTCAGATCACTACGCTGCCATTGCCCGACAGTTCCGCTGGCGAGTGCCGAAGTATTTCAACATTGCACAAGAGTGTTCGAGGCGCTGGGCAGATAACCCCGACACCTCCAACAGCATTGCCGTGCGTGCGCATTTGATGGCCAGTGCGGGCCACAAAAGCATGTCGCGCTCTCACACACTGAGTTATGCGCAGCTGTCTGAACAAGCCTGCCAGCTCAGTCATGTTTTGGTGCGCCTTGGCATCAAGCGCGGGGATCGCGTGGCGATTGTATTGCCGCAGCGCTTTGAAACCGCAGTGGCTTACATGGCGGTGCTACAAATGGGAGCAGTGGCAGTGCCTTTGTCGCAACTGTTTGGCCCTGAAGCTTTGCAGTTTCGTTTTCAAGATTCTGGTGCTGTCGCGGCTGTGGTGGATGAATCCACCGCCAGCGCTGTGCTCGCGGTGCGCGGCGCATGCCCCGAGCTTCGCAAGTTGATTGGAATTGGTGATGCCGCTGCGCATTGCGATGTTGACTACGCGCTGCAAACGCTGATGATGCCCGGCCGCTTTGCATGCACTAAAACTTTGGCCAACGATCCTGCGGTACTGATCTACACCAGCGGCACCACCGGCCCACCCAAAGGTGCCCTCATCCCCCATCGCGCCTTGATCGGCAATCTCACCGGTTTCGTGGCCAGCCAAAATTGGTTTGGCTTTGACGCGCTGCGCAATGAATCATCCGAGGCAGTGTTTTGGAGTCCTGCGGACTGGGCTTGGACGGGCGGCTTGATGGATGCGCTCTTGCCCACGCTCTACTTTGGCCGCGAGATCATTGCGTTCAATGGCCGCTTTTCGCCAGAGACGGCTTTTGATATTTTGCAATCGCATCGGGTGAGCCACACCTTCTTATTTCCTACCGCGCTCAAAGCCATGATGAAGGCGTTTCCAACGCCGAAAAAGCATTTCAAATTCAAACTGCAAGGTCTCATGAGCGCTGGCGAGGCGGTAGGCGATACCGTTTATGGCTGGTGCCAAGAGCAACTCGGGATTGCGCCCAATGAAATGTTTGGGCAAACCGAAATCAACTACATCGTGGGCAACTGCCAGCGATTTTGGCCAGCCAAGCCTGGCAGCATGGGCAAGGGCTATCCGGGGCATCAGGTGGCGGTGATTGATGAGGCTTCGCGCGTGTGCAAAGCGGGCGAGTTGGGGGAAGTGGCGGTCAACCATTTGGATCGACATGGTCACCCCGATCCCGTGTTTTTCTTAGGCTACTGGAATAAGCCCGAGGCTACGGAGAAAAAAACCACAGTGGCTGCCGATGGCCAGCGCTGGTGCAGAACCGGGGATTTGGCTTTTGCCGACGAAGAGGGCTACCTGTGGTACCAAGGCCGTGCAGACGATATGTTCAAAGCGGCGGGCTATCGCATCGGCCCCGGTGAAGTGGAAAACTGTTTGCTCAAGCATCCCGCCGTGCTCAATGCCGCCGTCGTGCCCAAGCCCGATCTTGAGCGCGGTGCGGTGGTCAAAGCCTATGTTGTACTCACTCCTGATTTCATAGCACTCCGCGCAGATTCTATGCCGAGCGATGGCATAAAAGACCTTAAAAACTGGGATGCAGAGTTAGTTCAGAGCATTCAGCAGCATGTGCGCGGCCAGCTTGCGCCCTATGAATACCCCAAAGAGATTGAGTTCATCGATCAACTGCCGATGACCACCACCGGCAAGGTGCAGCGGCGTGTGTTGCGCTTGCAAGAAGAAGAGCGTTTTAAAAATCAATCGGCATAAAGCAACTCATACGCCAATTCACGCATGACGACCCGTAATTTCCATTCAAACGACATCACCCTCCGATCCGCAGAGCCCGAAGATGCCACCGGCTTGCTGCTCGTGGCGTGCCATTCGTTTGTATGAACGCCATGGCTTCATCACAGAAGGCATCATGCGTGGCCACATCCTGCGCGATGGCATCTACGCCAACACGCAAATGATGGCAAGATTGCATCCTCGCCCTCCCCAATTGCCAGCCTCCTAAAAATAGCAGCATGCCTTTAAAAATCTCTTCCCAACAACTCGTCGATCAAGCCATGCGCGAGGTCAAGACCTACAGCGCACAAGAAGCCAAAGCGCAGTTGGCCAGCAACCCGAATGTTCAGTTGGTGGACATTCGGGACATTCGAGAACTGCAAACCCCCGAGGGTACAGCCGTGGGCAGCCTTCATGCGCCGCGCGGCATGCTGGAATTTTGGATTGATCCTGCTTCGCCCTACCACAAGCCGATATGGGCCGATGAGTCCAAAGAGTTCGTGCTGTTTTGCGGCCTCGGCTGGCGCAGTGCGCTCACCGCCAAGACTCTGCAAGACATGGGTTTGACGAATATTGCCCACATCGACGGCGGCTTCCAAGCCATGCAAGAAGCGGGTTTTGAGGTGGAAACTTTGGAGCAGCGCAAAGCGAAGAAGACCTGAGCTTCGGCCTTACCACCAGCTGTTTTTGCCAGTTTTTAAGCCAAATCAGCCATTCGCCGGCATAAAATATGCGCAGAGTGCTCACTTATTCATAGCAGATACCAGGAGGAAAATACCCATGAAATACCAAGCCATCTTGTTTGACTGCGACGGTGTGTTGGTTGACAGCGAACGCATCACCAATGGCGTGTTGCGCGAAATGCTCACCGACATGGGATGGAAGCTGAGCGAAGCCGAATGCATGAAACACTTCATTGGTCATCTCGTCCAAGATCAAGGCGAATTGATCAAGAAACACACCGGCCAGCAAATTGACGATGCCTGGATTGAAGCTTTTCGTATTCGGCGCAACCAAGCACTGCATGCATCGCTCACCGCCATAGAGCATATTCATGAAGCGCTCAAAGCCATCACCGATGTTTACGGCACAAAAATCGCCTGCGCCAGCGGCGCAGACCGCGAAAAAGTCGTTTTGCAGCTCACCAAAACCGGCCTGCTGCATTTCTTTGAAGGCCGCATTTTCAGCGGTGTGGAAATGCCCAAAAGCAAACCCGCACCCGATGTGTATTTGGCCGCTGCCGCCGCCCTGAAAGTTGACCCGAAACTTTGCGCCGTGATTGAAGACAGCACCACAGGCGCGAGAGCCGGCGTGGCCGCCGGCTGCACCGTGTTGGCTTACTGTCCGGATGAAATCGGCCACTCCAGCGCGCAAGCTATGCGCGAGGTGGGTGCAAGTGCGGTATTTGGCAGCATGCTGGATTTGCCTGGGCTGCTGGTGAAATAGCGGGGGTTTCGCTGCTGACTGCGCAGTACAAATACCTTGGTTTCACACGAAGTCACATTCACCGCGTAATTTTTACTTCACAACACAAGCTTGCAGCAACATAATGGGATTTCATACATCCTGACATCTATTGCAAAGCTTGATATGCCTGCCCTACCCTACTCGCCTTGGCTGCTGGCCGCCCTTGTGATCGCTGCATTAGCGATTGCTGTTGTGTTGCTGTGGAAACGCTCTGCGCCTGCCGCGAGCAACAGCAAGCCCCGCAATTACCGCCTCGAAGACTGGAATCCACGCACCATGCGCCCGCTCACGCATGCCGAGCTGCGCATGATGCTGCATTTGCGCAAAGCATTGCCTGAATGTCTGCTGCTACCGCAAATCGCCCTGGCTCGCTTCATGAATGTGAACCAAAACAAGTCATACAACCAATGGTTTGGCAGCGTGGGCAGGCGGTGCGTGGACTTTTTGGTGTGCTCGGAGCAAGGCGATGTGTTGGGTGTGATTCAGTTGAACAACCCCAAATCCAAAAATCATCGGCCACTTCAGAGGGCACGCAACGCAAGCTTCATACGCTGGAAGCGGCGCAAATTCCCGTTTGGCAAATTGCCTATGACCCACTGCCAGATGCTGCCAATTTGCGCGAAATGGTGTTGCCTGAATTGGAAGCCGCGCATGAGCATTCCGTTCAGCATGCAGCATCACCAGAATCAGTGTGGCAGGCTACGCAGTTTGAGCCTCGCCGCCCCGCATCAGCATTTGAGCCTTCGCCAGCCACAGCCGCTAAAACAGCGCCCGTTCGCGAAGCCGAGCCAGCCAAGGCAGACCGCTGGGATCAAGCTTGGCCGAGCGAGGAGGCTCGCTCAAGCGAATTTCTCGATGAGTTTGGCATGATTGAATTACCGCCTTTGGTAGTGAAAGGCTCAGGCCGATCAGCGACGGGATTCACTCGCGGTTAACCCGCGCGGCTGCATCAGTATCGCTTTCAAGACCTGTACTTCACTGAGCAACCATATGCCCGCGTGACTTCATTGCTCAACTTCTTGCCACTGGCCATTTCAGTGAGCGAGACTTTGACGTAATTCGTGGCTTTTGGAATATCTGAGGCGCTGGCACTCGGAATACTGTCGATGCCGCCTGCATAAACCAATGTGCCTTTGCCGTCGATGATGTACATGTGCGGCGTCGTGCGTGCGCCATAAGCTTTGCCAATCTTGCCGTCTTCATCCATCAGCGTGTGTGTGGCGGGCGCTTTTTTGTCTTTCATCCACTTGGCCAAGTCTGCTGGCTTCAAATAATCGGGATGATCGGTGGCGGTGGAGTTCACGGCAAGCCAGACCACGTTTTTAGCCGCCGCCTCTTGCTGCGAGCCTTGCATGTTTCCGCCGTCGTAATGCTTGCGCACATAGGGGCAGCCGGGGTTGACCCATTCGAGCACCACAGTTTTACCTTTGAAATCGGAAAGTTGCACGGTTTTGCCGCTCGTGTCTTTCGCGCTGAAATTGGGGGCGGTTTGACCAACGGTAGCTTGCGCCCAAGCGGCTGACGTAGTGGCCAGCAGGGCAGCGGCGGCGAGCGTGGTGGTGGCGAATTGACGACGTAGCATGGGTAACTCCTCAAACAACACAGGTTGTGACCAATCAGAGTTTCGCAAGTTCCGCGCGAACCTGCGCCACGCTCAAAATCTCCGACAGCACCACAGGGGCATTGCCCGGCTTGTAAATCACATACACCGGCACGCCGCTTCTGCCCAATTGCTGCAAAGCTTGGGTGATGGCAGGATCACGCTTCGTCCAATCAGCTCTGAGCAAGTGCACCTTTTTATCTGCAAAATCTTGCAACACAGCAGCATCAGCAAGCGTAGTCTTTTTGTTGTACTGGCAAGTGACGCACCAAGCGGCGGTGAAGTCCACGAAGACAGGTTGACCTTGCGTGAGCAATTGCTCCGTCTTGCCCGGCTCCCAAGCTTGCCAGCTGCCGCTGGCTTGGATAGGTGCTGCATCTTGAATTTTCAAGGCATTTGAGCCGATAGCCGGCAATAATGCTGCGCCGAGTGCTATTGAAATCATAGTAACAATCCAACGCGATTTGCCTTGCAGACTCAATGCCCACACGATCATCGCAATCAGCAGCAACAACACCAGCAATGCCGCCGCGCCGTCAATGCCCGTCTGCTGCCCAATCACCCACAGCAGCCACACGACAGTCGCCAACATCGGAAACGCCATGAACTTCTTGAACACATCCATCCAAGCGCCAGGACGTGGCAGCAAATTCGCCACTGCTGGCACGAGGCTCGCCGCGAGATAGGGCAAGGCCATGCCGATGCCCAAAGCGGCAAACACCGCCAGCGCCTGCCATGCTGGCAAACCGAGCGCAAAGCCCAGCGATGCGCCCATGAAAGGCGCGGTGCAAGGCGAAGCAATGGCCACAGCCAATACGCCGCTTAAAAACGCATCCACCTGCGGATTCTTCGCCTGCAAGGTAGCCACCGATGACGGCAAGAAATTCGCCAGCTCAAACACACCCAATAAATTCAGCGCAATCAAGGTGAACAACACAGCCAGCGCCGCAACCACCGCCGGCGACTGCAACTGAAAGCCCCAGCCGAGCGCCTCGCCGCCCGAGCGCAGCGCCAGCATCAAGCCACCGAGCGCCAAGAAACTGAGCACCACACCCAGCGTGTAAGCCACCCCGCCCGACAAGCGAGCTTGTCGGCTAGGCGCATTGGCAAAGCCCAGCACCTTGATGGCCAAGACCGGCAACACGCACGGCATCAAATTCAAAATCAAGCCGCCCAGCAGCGCAAGCAGCAAGGCAGGCAAAAGCGAAGTGACTTGGCTGCCATCCGCATTCACCGCCGCTTTCGATGCCCCTGCATTCGCTGCCAGCGCCGCCACCAACTCAGGCGACATCTGCGCGGGCGCTGCTACTTTGCTCCAAGCGCCTTCGACTGTCGCGTTGACACGATACGCCGTTTTGCCATCGGCTGTGAGCACCAGCGGCATCACTTCAGGGCTTGCGCTGCGCTGCGCAGAAATTGGAAAGCTAGCCGACCACACATCGCCGGCCCAAGCCTGCTGCCAGCGAGTGCCTGCTTTCGGTACGTGTGCATCCTTGCTGGCAGATGACTCCTTCGCAGCTTCTTTCGCGCCCGCTGTTTCACTGTCCAACTTCGCCCCGTTTTCCAGCACCTCCGAGACTTCAGGAAACAGTTGCAAACTTTTTCCGCGCAGCTCAGCCGGCAAATCGCGAATAGTGACCGATAGCTTCTGCCCCTCAATCTTGGCGCTCGCTTGCGCTTTCACATCTTGTGGATGCGCGGCAAACGCCGCCTCAAATGCCTCGCGTTGCACGGCCGTGCTGCCCTGCACCGGAATCTTCAAAGCAAACTCTCCCTCTTCTGGAATGCACTCCTGCTTGCACACCAGCCACACCGCTTTGAGTTTGATCTCCAAATCCGGCTTCAAAAAATCGGGCTTGAACAGCTGTGAGACCTCCAGCGGCACAGGCAGCAGCACGGTATTTTCATACCCGTAATTCGCAAGTGACCCAATCCAAATTTTCTTGGGCAGCGGCCAGCGTGTCTCGCCCGCTTGCACGCCCGCAGGCAAAGTCCACTGCATCTCGGTGGGCTGTCCCGAATCGCCAGAATTCTTCCAATAGGTGTGCCACTCCGGCTTGTGCGCAATCTGCAAGCCCACCCACACCTGCTTACCCACCCCCACGCCATCTGGCGCATAGGCGAGCAGCTCCGCTCGCACCTGCGGTGTGGTGACGATCGATGATGCATTTTTAGACAGAATTTGGGCAGTAGCCGGCAAGAATACTGCGCCGAGTGCTATTGAAATGAGAGTGATTTGCCGAAGCAGAGGAAGAAACAAATGCATAAACAATGGAGTCAATCCACTCAATTTAAGTTCAGTTCAGCGTTCGCACGCAAGCCGAAGCACATGCGCGATCAATTCATCGCCCAACAAATAGCCATACTCGCGCAGTTGCTCAATCGAGGGCTTAATTCTCTCAAGATGCCCATCGCGCTTTGCAGAGAGCAAAAGCCCAAGCGAGCCCATGATCTCAATGCCATGAGCCTGAGCGATCAGCCGCCCTTTCCTTTCGTCAATCAACACCGGGCATTTCAAGTCTTGTGCACAGCATAGTGCCTGAATTTCTCCAGCATCCAGTCGCCGCTTCAATTTCTCCGACAGCTCGCTGTCCCTATCTGCTTCCACAATCGCGTGGTTCTGAATAAACAGACTAATCTCTGCGGCCAAGGGCTTGTCCGGCGCAGTGACTTCGATCACCACCCGCTGCGGAACATGCACCGCTTCAAACATGCGCATGAGAAGCGGCAACTGCTGGCATTTCGCCAAGCCAATGAGCGGACTCGCATCCGCCACAATGATCCGTGAACTCATTTTTATGTAGGGTCAAGCCGACGATCTAGGCTATCCAACTCTTGTTTCAGATCATCCACAGAGTAGTTGATCACCGGGATTTTCAGCTGCCCCAAGTGCTCCATGAATTCGTAATGATTCATCCCCGCCAAGCTCTTGGCTTGCCCCAAAGACAAATCACCCGTCTTAAACAAACTCGTCGCCAGCGCCACGTTGACCCCATGCTCGATCAACTTGTCACCGAACGGCACCGTCACAAAAAGCGGCTCGCCATGCTTGGTCACCAACGACAAATGCCCTAGCTCCGCCTCGCGCGTCAGCTCGCCCGAGCGGTCGCGAAGGTCACGGATGCTAAAAGTTTGCATGATGAAGCTCCAAAGCAGAATTGATCCCCAAATTGTAGGGCAAAGTCGATGGCTCATGCCACCACTGACTCACGTATCAAGCAAGCCGCCGAAATACCCAGCCCGGCGTGTAGTCTGCGTACCATCGCAAGACTCAGAGGGCGCTTACGATTGAGCACCTCATACACGCGGTTCACCCCGCCAATCATCGGCTGCAAATCCTTGGCCTCCAAGCCTTGCTGCTCCATGCGAAATTTGATCGCCTCGATCGGATCGGGTAAATCAATCGGATAGTGCTCCGCTTCAAAGGCTTGCACCAGCGTACCCAAAATGGCCAGTTCATCACCTAGGGCCGTGCCGCGCTTGGGATCGAGGTCAACCAGTTGAGAGACTCGCTTCAAGGCCGCTTTGTAGGCGGTCTTGGTGTGGATGGGTTGAATATTCATCACATTTTCCAATCAAAATTGCTCAACAGTATTGGCATCGATCAAATCGTATTCGGCATGTGTGCCCACGAATTTCACATATACAAAACCCATGTTGTAGGCGACCGCAGCAACCAAGCGATAGTCATTGCCTTTCAAGCTAAACACCACACGTCGTTTCTTCAAAATACTCGCACGCGCATACTGCGCCTTGATGTCTACAGGCTGCCGCCAGCGCGCCTTTTTCACCTCATCGCACCAAGCCAATACACTTTGTCTTGCATCGGGATGTATCGACATGAATTTCAGCAAGGGCGGCAAGGAAACAAGATGCATGAGAGATTTTAGTCCCATTTTGGGATTGATTTTGAAGTTGCCAATGCGAATCGCGCCAAATATCGGCAGCGAGCAGACCCTGCGTAGCTTTGGTTTAACTGGTATCTGAATAGGCATCTTGACGAATAGGGCCGGTGGTCATAGCGGGATGATCGTGGGCTTGGGCATTTATCCTGTTCTTCACCTTTTGCTTTGCAGCTTGGTTAAGATGTATCTATGAAAAGCTCTCCTGCACAATCCAGTCATTTGCCCAGCCATTTCTGGGCTGATCTCACGACCCGCCAATTCGCCCAAATAGCCGCTGCTTCGCATGACGATGTAGTCGCAGTCTTGCCGGTAGCCGCCATTGAGCAACATGGCCCGCATTTGCCTGCGTCGGTGGATACCACGCTTGTGAACGGCGTGATCGCAGCCACACTGCCGCATCTAGGCAGCACCCGCGCCCTCTTCCTGCCCACGCAACAAGTGGGCAAAAGCAACGAGCATCAGCGCTTTCTTGGCACGCTTACGTTGAAGGCAGAAACCCTGATCGCACTGTGGACGGAGCTGGGCGAAAGCGTGCATCGCGCAGGCATCAAAAAGCTCGTGCTGCTCAATTCGCATGGCGGGCAAATCAGCGTGATGGATATTGTGGCGCGTGATCTGCGTGTGCGGCTGGATATGCTCGTGTTCTCCACCAATTGGTTCACCCTGCCTTTGGGTGATGAGATCAATGCGCTATTCACGCCCGAGGAACACCGCTTCGGCATTCACGGCGGCGATATGGAAACTTCGAATGATGCTGGCTCTCACGCCGCAAACCGTGGACATGAGTCAAGCCAGAGATTTCAAAAGCAGCTCGCAAACACGCTCAGAGAAATATCCGATTCTTGGCAACGGCGTGAGCGCCAAAATGGGCTGGCAAACGCAGGATTACAACGCGATGGGAGCCTGCGGTAATGCAGCCATCGCCACCGCAGAAAAAGGCCATGCCGTGATCAACGCCGCTGGCCAAAAACTGGCGCAGCTCTTGCAGGAGATCAGCAGTTTGCCGATGAACACCTTGGTATCTCAACCCATCATTCCAGAATGAGTACATTGCTCCAACTCCAGCGCGTCAGCAAACGCTATGACAACGGCACGCTGGCGCTGCAAGACGTCGATTTGGTTATTGGCGAGAGGGAATTCGTCAGCTTGCTCGGGCCTTCCGGCTGCGGCAAGAGCACGGCGCTGAAATCATGGCGGGCTTGTTGCCGCTGTCTTCTGGGAAGATTGCTTGGAGCGATGCCAATAAAGATCATTCCAAAGACATTTCCTTCGTCTTCCAAGAGCCCACGCTGATGCCTTGGACGGTGGTGTTTGACACGTCTGGCTGCCGCTTCGACTCAAAGGGCTTTCCAAAGAGCAAGCAAAGCCGCAGGTGGAAGAGGCGTTGGCAAAAGTCGGCCTCGCGCAATTCGCGCAAGTCTATCCGCGTGAGCTGTCTGGCGGTATGAAAATGCGCGTCTCGATTGCACGAGCGATGGTGACCGAGCCGCGCCTCTTGCTCATGGATGAGCCATTTGCCGCACTCGATGAAATGACGCGCTTCAAGCTCAATAACGACACCCTCAATCTCTGGCAAGCCAAGCAATTCACCACCGTTTTTGTGACGCACAGCGTCTATGAAAGCGTGTATCTCTCAAGCCGCATCATCATCATGGCGGCGCGGCCCGGGCGCGTGATAGCCGATGTAGCGATTGATGAGCCGTATCCACGCACCGATGCGTTTCGCAGCACCGAGCGCTATGCGCAACTGTGCGTCAAAGTCTCGCAAGAGCTGCAAAAGGCAGGAGAGCATCATGTCTGATAAAACTATCAAATCAATAGCATCTCGCGCAGATTCTATGCCGGCGAGAGGTAGTTTTTTCTTAAAATTACTGCCTTTTATCGTGTTTGCAGCGGCCTTGGCAGGCTGGGAAGCCATCGTCCGCATCAACAACATTCCGCAATACATCTTGCCTGCGCCCACCTTGGTGCTGGTCACGCTTTGGGAGAACCTCGGCTCGCTCATGCAAAGCTGGTGGTTCACGATGAAAGTCACGTTTGGGGCGTTGTTTTCTCGCCGTGGCGGGTGGCGTGATTTTGGCCACGGCGTTTGCCTTGAACAAATGGATCGAAGCCAGCCTCTTTCCTTTTGCCATCGTGCTGCAAGTCACGCCGATTGTGGCCATCGCGCCTTTGATTTTGATTTTTATCGACAGCACCATGGCCGCTCTCTTGCTCTGCGCGTGGATCGTCGCTTTCTTCCCCATTCTCTCCAACACCGTGATCGGCCTGCGCAGTGCAGATCACAATTTACGCGATTTGTTCAGCCTGTATCGCGCCTCGCCTTGGCAAACCCTGCGGCATCTGCTGATTCCATCTGCCATGCCTTATTTCATCGCAGGTCTGAAGATTGCAGGCGGCTTGAGCTTGATTGGCGCAGTCGTCGCGGAATTCACCGCAGGCGCTGCGGGCAAGCAAACGGGCTTAGCCTCGCGCATTTTGGAAGCGAGCTTTCGCACCGAAATTCCCAAAATGTTTGCCGCGCTCGTGCTGGTCTCGCTCACGGGTGTGATGATCTTTTTGATTTTTAATCTTCTGTCAAAACTCGTTCTAGGCAAATGGCATGAGAGCGAAGTCAAGGCCAGCCGATGAAGCTTGAAAACATCTTCATTCCTCGATCCTTGCGCGGCTTTGAGTCAACTGCTGATTATTTTGATATTTTTATACAAAATGAGCGGATCGCCGGCATAGAACCTGCGCAGAGTGCTATTGAAAAAGAGCATCTCAGATGCTGCTTCCAGCCTTCGTTGATCTGCATCTGCATATCGACAAAACCTTTGTCGTCGATGAAGTGGGCGTGGTGGAAGGCGATTTATTTGCCGCGATTGAGATCATGGCAAAGCATCGCGATGGGTGGACGGCGGATCACATCCGCCCTCGCATGGAGCGAGCCGTCCGCGAAGCCTACGCAGGCGGCTGCCGCGCTCTGCGCACGCATCTGGATTGGATGCGCAAAGATGCGCCGCCCTCGCTTGCAGTGTTTGAAGCCCTGCGCGATGCGTGGCGCGGCAAGCTGGTGATGCAATGCGTTTCGCTCACGCCTTTAGATTTTTTCGATGACGCCTTTGATAGTGAAGACCTCGCGCTCGAAGTGGCTACGGCGAATAACACCTGCGACAAAGCCCGAGGCGAAGCCGCTCTGCTCGGCGCATTTGTCTATCGCAACGAGCGAATTTACGACAAGCTCCAGCGCGTGTTTGATCTCGCTTCAAAAAACGGCCTAGATATTGATTTCCACGTCGATGAAGGCTTAGATGCCGATGCACGCGGCCTGCGAGCAATCGCCGATCTCACGATCAAAAACAAAATGCAAGGCCGCGTTACCTGCGGGCATGCCTGCTCACTGGCGATGCAACCCGATGACGATGCGCTACAAACCCTCAAGCTCTGTGCGGAGGCTCTCATTCATCTGGTGAGCCTTCCATCGACCAATCTCTATTTGCAAGGCGCATGGCATCGCACGCCAGTAGAGCGCGGCATCACGCGCCTGCGCGAAGCCCGCGAGGCCAGCGTGAGCGTGAGCTTGGCCACTGACAACGTGGCTGATGGTTTTTATCCTTATGGCAGCTACGAACCTCTGAAAGCTTGGGCGCTGGGTGTGCAGGTCGGGCATCTTTCGCAACCGCTCGATTGGCTATCGAGCATCACCAGTGCGCCATCCAAAGCGATGGGCTTGCCATGGGACGGCTTGATCCGCGAGGGCTGCAGCGTGCAGGATTTGCTGCTAGTGAATGCAGGCGATGCGCGGGATTTGATGAATACCCCACTGATACAGCGTTTATCGGATGTACAAAACATTTCTTTGAAGTCCGACTGATTTACAGCGAGCGATGAAACAATGCGGAATTCCAATACCGGACGCGAAATTCGCAAAAGTTACGCGAAAGACGACGAAAAAATCCAATTTCTTTTTTGCGTCTTTCGCGTAACTTTCGCGAATTTCGCGTCCTGCTTTGT
>JAAUOI010000300.1 GCA_012036375.1 Allobrachymonas sp.
GCAGCTTGAACCTGCCCACCGACACACTCACGCCTTGGTTGGCGCAAGGCACAGCCGTACAAATTCAAAGCGGGCAGCGCTCGGCCTTGGCGCTTTTGCTCGGGCCAGAGCCCATGCTGCCTGCACAAAGCTTGCAACTGAGTTTAGGAGAGCAACGCATCACCTTGTCCAGCGATGGCTTGCGCCCCTTCCGTATGGCCTCTGGTGCGCAATCTAGCGATCAGGCTGCGCCTTGACCAACATGCAAAGCCGTGGTTTTACCCTGATCGAAGTATTGGTGGCGCTCACCATCGTGGCCATTGCTTTGTTTGCAGGCACGCAAGCCACTTCAGCTTTGGCACGCTCGTCTCAAAGACAAGCGGATTTGCTGCTCGCGCAAATTTGTGCGGAAAACGAACTCGCCAAAATCCGCTTGGCACGACAGATGCCCCCGGTGGGGGAGACGAGCGGCGAGTGCCAGCAAGGTGGGCGTAATTTTGAGGTGAAGCTGCAAGTGCGCCCCACACCGAATCCAAGTTTTCTGCGGGTGCAGACGCAGGTGAACGCAAGCGCCAACGAAGGTCAAACCAGCTATGGGATTTTGCAAATCTCCACCGTGGTCGGGCGTTATTGATCATGCTGCGCTCAAATCACTCCCCTTCGCGCGGCTTCACCCTGATTGAAGTGCTGATTGCGCTCATGGTGATGTCGCTCATGGCAGTGCTCACCTGGCAGGGTGTGGATGGCATGGCACGGGCGACGCAGCAGCATCGCGAGCGCGGCGATGAAATTGCCGCAGCCCAGACGGCGCTGGCGCAATGGCGTACCGATTTGGATCACTTGATCGACAGCAGCCAAACGCCGCCTGCCGCGCTCGCAGGCAACTCAGGCGCGGCAACGACAGCGCAAGCGATTGAATTTGATAGTCGCGTGATCCGTATCACGCGGCGCTATGCCGGCGATGAACTGCGCGTGATCGCTTGGGGTAGCCGCTTGATGGACACCGCGCAAGGCAGCCAGCGGCGCTTGTTGCGCTGGACGAGTGAGCCAATTCGCACACGTGGGCAATGGCAAGCCGCGTGGGATCAGGCGGGGCGCTGGGGTCAAAACCCGAGCCAAGCAGATCGCGTGGCCGAAGTC
The DNA here is from genome assembly GCA_012036375.1 of Allobrachymonas sp. Lineage (GTDB taxonomy): Bacteria > Pseudomonadota > Gammaproteobacteria > Burkholderiales > Burkholderiaceae_C > JANMDU01. The sequence continues at coordinate 1,120 of JAAUOI010000300.1, forward strand.
GGCGTGTTGTCAATTGAAGAATGGCAAATTTTTTATTACCGCAATGACGCTTGGAGTAATCCACTGTCCTCTGACGGCGCTACAGTCGCTTCACAAAACGCCAGCCCGGATGGTGTGCGCCTCGTGCTCAAGCTGGCAAGCGGGCAAGCACCCGGCGGCAGTTTGAGTGTGGACTGGGTACAGCCGACGCGTGGGGGCGGCAAGTCATGACAGCCTGTCACGCCTATTTCTCTCAGTATTTTCACAAGCCTCGCCTCCAACAGCGCGGCGCTGCCTTGCTCACCGCCATGATCACTTTGGTCTTGATTGCCACGCTGGCGGCAGGCGCGGCTTGGCAGCAATGGCAGGGCGTGGAGGTTGAGCGCAATGAGCGCGCCCGCTTGCAGGCGGGCTGGCTTTTGGTGGGCGCACTCGATTGGGCGCGCTTGATTTTGCGCGAAGACGCACGCAGCGGCGGCGCCGATCATTTGGGCGAACCATGGGCCGTGCCATTGCAAGAATCGCGGCTTTCAAGTTTTTTGGCCGCCGATCAAAACAACAATGCTCTTTTGTCCGAGCAAGACGATGCCAATGTCTTTCTCTCCGGCCAAATTCAAGACGTGCAGGCGCGTCTGAATGTTTACAACCTGATCGAAGCTGGGCGAATTTCTCCCATCGCATTGGCGCAATTTGCCAAGCTCTTCGATCTACTCAATCTCAATCCCGCCGAGCTACAAAATTTGGCTGAGAACCTGCGTTTTGCCTCCGACATCAGCCCCGACAACCGCTCAAGCGCACAAGCGGCTTTACTGCCGCAGCGTTTGGATCAGTTGAGTTTGCTGGGCTTGTCGCCGCTTAGCTTGCAGCGCCTATCGCCTTTCATCGTCTGGCTGCCATCGCGCACGCCTGTGAACATCAACACCGCCAGCGCGGAGGTGCTGTATGCCAGCGTGCCGGGTATTGAACTGGCTGATGCGCAAAAACTCATGACAGAGCGCAGCCGCCAGCATTTCAAGAGTTTGGCCGATGTCTCGCCGCTGCTTCCTGAGCTGGCCGGGCAGTTTAACGAGGGGCAACACAGTGTGGCCTCGCGCTTTTTTGAAATCACCGGACGGCTGCGTTTGGCGGACGGGGCGTATCAAACCGTGGTAGTGGAGCGGTCGGTGGTGCAGCGCGACGGCTTGGATGTGAAGGCTTTGTGGCGCGAGCGTGGGAGTTTTCCGATCACGCCGGGGGGTTTGCGTGCAGATCAACTGCCGCAGAACTCAGGCGCTTCTCCCCGATAATGCATGCGATTGATTGATATTTCATGAGCCAACTTCTCGTTACTCTTCCCCCGCCAAGCTCCGCTCAGACGCCGCAAGCCGAATTGGCCTATTGCATGCTCACCAGCAGTGATGCGCTGACTCATCAAGGTCATGCCGCGCCTGCGCTATTGCCACGCGCAGACAGCTGCACCCTGATCATGCCGGCGCAGGCGCTGTCTTGGCATCGCGTGGAATTGCCCAAATTGCCACGTGGCATTTCAGCGCAAAAAATGCAGGCTGTCTTGGCCGGTTTGCTGGAAGAACAATTGCTTGATGAGCCCTCGGCGCTGCATTTATCACTCGTGAACCTGCCCGGCAGTGATGCCCGCTGGGTAGCCGCTTGTGACAAAGCTTGGCTAACCCAGTCTCTGGCCGTATTGCAGCAAGCGGGCGTGCAGCCCAGCCGTATCGTGCCGCAAGCGTGGCCGCTGCTCGGTGGGCAAGTTAAGCTGCATGTGGCCGGGCAACACGCCAGCCAGGCGCAGCTCGTGGTGAGCGATGGGCAAGGCGTGCTCAGCTGGCCACTGTCTCAGGTCGGCGCACTCGATTTACCGATGGATGCCGAACTCAGCGCCGAGCCGGCCGTAGCTGCCACTGCGGAAGCCGTATTGCAACGACGTGCGCAAGTCATGCAAGCCAGCCTTGTGGCCATGCAATCAGTGATACAAGCCAAAGCGCTCGGGCTGGATTTGGCGCAAGGCGAGTTCGCGCTCACGGGCTCTGGCGCCCGCCTGCAAAGCCTGAGCGAGGTGCTCCGACAACTGGTCTTCGCGCCCGCATGGGGTGCAGCACGCTGGGCCATCGCGCTCTTGCTGCTGGCCAACGTGCTCGGGCTCAATCTTTGGGCTTGGCAGCAAAACCGGCAGGTGCAGGCGCAGCGCGATCAGATGAAGCAACTGCTAACCAGCAGTTTCCCAAATGTGAAAGTGGTGGTGGATGCGCCCCTACAAATGCAGCGTGAAATCTCTGCACTGCGTCAATCGCAGGGGCAGTTGAGTGGTCGTGATTTTGAGAGCATTTATGCACGTTTTTCGACTCTAGCCGGCATGAATATTGCGCCGAATGCTATTGAATATATAGCGGATGAGGTGAGTGTGCGCGGCAGTGGTTTGTCTGCCGATCAACTGCAAGCCCTCGCGCCCAAGCTGCAATCGGCGCAATTGGCGGTTCGCAGCGATGCACAGCGCTTGATCATTTCACACCGCGAATCGGGTGAAATCTTGGCTCAAACGGGGAGCGCACGATGAACGAGTTATTGATGCGTTGGAATAGTTTTGCACCACGCGAGCGCCTGCTGATGGGCGGCGCTGCGGCGCTCATTGGCTTGGCGCTGCTGTGGTGGGTGGCGATTTCGCCAGCGCTTGCCAAACTGCGTGCGGCGCAAGCTGCTGCGCCTGCCGTGCAAGCACAGTTGCACACCATGCGTGCACAAGCCAGCGAAGCGGCCAGCCTGCGCTCGCAGCGCGTCTTGAGCTATGACGAATCTTTGCGCGCCTTGGAAGCTGCCGTGAAAACGCTGGGCGCGGGCGCTGCACTGTCGGTAAGCAATGAGCGAGCCAGCGTCAGCCTCAAAGCCGTGAACGCAGACGCTTTGGCGCAAATGCTCTCCCAGGTGCG
>JAAUOI010000301.1 GCA_012036375.1 Allobrachymonas sp.
CAAGCCTCATCGGTGGTCAGCGGCTGCGTGACGACCACGGCCACGCGGTCTTGCTGCGTGGCGAGTTCTGCAAAATTCACAGCCATATCCTCATCGGCCAGCCGCGCATGGGCAAACGGATGCTGGCGCAGCACGTAATGCAAATTCGTTGCTGCATGCGCCCAAAGCGCTTGGCCGTTGGAAAGCAGGAAATTAAACGTGCCGTGCGGTGCTATTCTTAAAGCCAACTCGCGCAAAGTTAAGGTCAGCTCCGAAATACTGGGCAGGCCCGCATGCGATTTGGCCAATTCTTGCAAAATAAAACAAAACGCTCGTTCACTGTCTGTCGTGCCCACAGGGTGAAAGCTCGCATGCAGCCGAGGATGAAAATCCTTCAAATCGCCGTTGTGCGCAAACACCCAATAGCGACCCCCATAACTCGCGCACAAACGGGTGGCAGTTGGCTAGGCTCACTTCGCCCTGCGTGGCTTTGCGAATATGCGCGATCACGTTTTCACTTTTGATCGGATAGCGGCGCACCAGCTCAGCCACGGGTGATTCGCAGGCTGGCAGATGATCGACAAAATGCCGCAGACCTTGATGCTTGCCATCACGCCCACCCTCAAAAAACGCCACACCCCAACCATCCGCATGATGGTCCGTCCGCCCACCGCGCTGCGCGAAGCCCGCGAAGCTGAACATCACGTCAGTGGGCGTATTGCAATTCATTGCGAGGAGTTGACACATGGGTTCTGATCGTGAGGTGAGGAAAAAGAAGGTAACGCGAAAAGCGCGAAAAATTACGCGAAAGACGCGAAAAATACAAAAGTAGACCTCAGGCCATACATTTTGATTTTTCAAAGCCGTATTCAAAAGCACTTCGGTAAACCCATTTGTTTTTCGCGTCTTTCGCGTAATTTTCGCGCTTTTCGCGTTACTAAGTTTTCGCCTCTGAACGAAGTAAGAGCTAAAAATTTAAAATACACCCATGAAACCCATCGCCTACACCCGCGCCCAACAACTGCCCGCCATTCTCGAAAACCGCATCGCCATCCTCGATGGCGCGATGGGCACGATGATTCAGCGTTTTAAATTATCTGAGGCGCAATATCGCGGTGAGCGCTTTGCGGATTTTGAGAAAGACGTGAAAGGCAACAACGAATTACTCAGTATCACGCGCCCCGATGTGATCGCCGATATTCACGAAGGCTATCTCGCCGCCGGTTGTGATTTGATCGAGACGAACACCTTTGGCGCGACCACGATTGCGCAAGAAGATTACAAGATGGCGCATCTGGCTCGCGAGATGAATCTGCAATCCGCAAAAATCGCCCGCGCGGCCTGTGATAAATTTTCTACACCTGATAAACCACGCTTTGTCGCCGGCGCTCTTGGCCCCACGCCGAAGACGGCCAGCATCAGCCCCGATGTGAACGATCCCGGCGCTCGCAATGTGACGTTTGAAGAGCTTCGCGCCGCGTATTACGAGCAGGCGGAAGCCTTGGTGGAAGGCGGCGCAGATGTGCTCTTGGTCGAGACGATTTTTGACACGCTCAACGCCAAAGCCGCTTTGTTTGCGATTGACGAATATTTTGAGAAAAGCGGCGAGCGCCTGCCCATCATCATCAGCGGCACGGTGACGGATGCTTCAGGCCGAATCTTGAGCGGCCAAACCGTGACGGCTTTCTGGCACAGCGTGCGCCATGCGAGGCCCTTGGCGGTTGGCCTCAACTGCGCTTTAGGCGCAGCGCTGATGCGCCCCTACATCCAAGAGCTTGCAAAGGTCGCGCCCGATACCTTCATCAGCTGCTACCCCAATGCCGGCTTGCCCAATCCCATGAGCGAAACCGGCTTTGACGAAACGCCAGAAGTCACCTCTCGCCTGGTGCAAGAGTTTGCACGAGAAGGCTTGGTGAATATTGTGGGCGGCTGCTGCGGCACCACGCCAGAGCATATTGGGGCGATTAGCGATGCAGTCAGTGGCGTTCAAAGGCGCAGTTTGCAACGCGAATTTTTCTACCGCGAAGCGGCTTGAGCAGGCCTCTATTTGCTCTTAAATAGATAGCAATCCGCGCAGATTTTATGCCGGCCAGAGCCCAATTTAGCCTATTTTTTGACCGTTGGGGCGGCGGGTGAAGGCGCAGCAGCTGGTGCAGCAGCTGTAGCGGGCAAGGCCGCTTGTGCCCAAAGCTTTTTCAGGCGATCAAGCTCTTCATCAAAGCGGGCATTGGCGCGTTTCTTCTCGTCTTCCTGGTCGCCAATGAAGCGGCGCTGAACCACCACACTGCGGTCATTGTCTTCGACTTGCCGGCGCAACGAGGGTGGCGTTTTGTTTGGGTCTTTTTTATAGAACTCCATCTCTTCGTTGATCTTTTTGCGTTGATCCAATAATTCGCCGATGCGCTTTTGGGCTGCGCGAATCACCTCATCAACCTGTGACAGCGCAACTTGGCGCTCTTTGTCGTGGGCGGGTTTATTGGGGTAGCGTGCGAGCAACGCGCGATTCTTGCGTCGCTCTTCTTCTTGCCGGGCGCGTTCTTCGGCTTCTTCTTTGGCTTTTAGATCGGCAATGCGTTGCTCCTCAGCCGTTGCCACGGGCTTGACGACGCGCCTGACTGTGCCGCTCGGATTGAGTTCTTTTTGATCTTGGCTCGCGCATTCTGGAATCGGGCGATCTGAGGTGATTTTGCGCCCACTGGAGGTTGTACAGGTAAAAATGCCTTGAGCGCTCACGGCAGCCGTCAAGACGAGCAGCGCGCCTGTCGCCATTGTTTGTCTTAAAAATTTGCTCATACCCTGTTCCTCTTCATCATGTGCGGCTTCGCCCGATTTCTACGCCGATGACACAGTCTTACACCCCATAACGCTCACGATACGCGTGCACGGCCTCTTTGTACGCAGCCAGCTTCGCATCCGATGCCTCAGATTGATTCAGATACTGGAGCAAATGCACAAGTTTCGCAATGGCGCAAACCTGTAAGCCCAGCACATCTGTGACGTATTGCACCGCGCTGTGGTTGACATCGTGCAAGTTGCCATCTTTCATTTCGGTAGCTTTTTCCTGCCGATCCAGTGCAATCGCCACAGCACATGGCTGGGCGCCTGCCGCCTCAATCAGCGCAATCGACTCACGCGCGGCCGTCCCAGCACTCATCACATCATCAATGATCAGCACGCGGCCTTTCATGGGTGCGCCCACCAGCGAGCCACCCTCGCCGTGGTCTTTGGCTTCTTTGCGGTTGTAGGCATACGGGTAGTTGCGCCCCATGCGGGCCAGCTCCATACTCACGGCAGCTACGAGTGGAATGCCTTTGTAAGCAGGGCCAAACAGCATGTCAAATTGGATGCCGCTTGCGAGGATACTTTTGGCGTAAAACTGCGCGAGCTGCAGCAGTTTGGCGCCATCATCAAACAGGCCCGCGTTGAAAAAATACGGGCTCAAACGCCCAGCCTTGGTTTTGAACTCGCCAAAGCGCAACACGCCCGATTCAAGGGAAAATCGCACAAAATCGACAGCTAACGCACCCTCATCGGCATTGGCCTCTTGTATTTGACCGCTCACATTGAATTCCTCATGAACACATCTCTGTTTCGCATCACCAGCCTCAATTTCAACGGCATCCGTTCGGCGGCCAACAAAGGCGTCGCCGCTTGGGTGGAGCGCACTGCGCCTGATTGTATGTGTGTGCAGGAAGTCAAGGCGCAGGCGGGAGATTTAGGCCCCCTGGCCACGTTGGGCGGCATGCGCGGGCATTTTCAGTTTGCTGAGAAAAAGGGCTACAGCGGCGTGGGCGTGTATTCACGGCATGAGCCTTCGGACGTGATCATCGGTTTTGAGCACACCACCTCGGTCGGCGCGAATGAGTTCAATGCAGAAGGCCGTTATGCGCAATTGCGCTTTGACACGCCTTCGCGCAAGTTCTCGGTCATCAGCGCGTACTTCCCCAGCGGCTCGTCAGGCCCAGAGCGCCAAGAAGCGAAATTCCGCTTTTTAAACGCTATGTTCCCGCATCTCGTCGGCATTACGCCGCGAACGT
>JAAUOI010000302.1 GCA_012036375.1 Allobrachymonas sp.
CAGGCTGCGGTTGAACCGTGGGCGGCAATGTGAGCAAACCCTGCACATAGCTGCGCAAATGCGCGATAAAACTCAGAGCCACCGCCGCATCGCCCTGCGCCTTGGCCACGACGAACGCGCCTTGCAGCGCCACTTGCGTATAGAGCGCGACGCTCTCCGCGCTCCAATCAGCTTGCGGCGCATACAGCGCTTTGGCGGCTTCGAGCGTGGGCACGAGTGTGCGTGCGTGGCTTTCGATGCCCGCTTGGCAACCGCGCGAATGGCCGGGTGGCTGTCAAAAGTCTCTTGCACCATGGTGCCCAGCAGGCAAGTCACATCAGCTAGATCGCCCTGCACGATTTGGGCACGAAAGTCGATGTAAGCCAAGATGCGCTCGCGCGGGTCTGGCACGGCTTGGTAAGGCGCAGAGTCAAACAAGGCCCCCGTCACCTCGCTCCAATGCCGCGTCGCAGCAATGGCCAAATCCTCTTTAGAGCTGAAATGATGGAAAAAACTGCCTTTGGTGACGGCGGCTGCGCGACAAACATCGTCCACCGTGGTGGCGCTGTAGCCTTTGGCGCGGATCAGCTTCAACGCTGCGTCAAGCAGCTTTAGGCGTGTGGGATGAGTCTTTTCGGTCATTGATGAAAGCATTAAAAACAAAACCAACCAGTTGGCGTAAATCATACCAACTGGTTGGTTTATTGTCAAACCCGGTCATTCGACTTCGGATTTATTTCTAGACTAGACGCGGCGATGACAGTCTTTTGGCACGGCTAGCCCGGATGTTTCACCATGACAGCGTTCGACGCGCCCAAAATCGGGATGGATGCTTGCACGATGCGACAACCCGAGGGCACGTGCCCTCGGGGCGGAGCAGCGTGCAGCCAGACGCCCGAGTTTGGGATGCGGCGGACGCTGAGACGTTTTGCTGGGTGCACATTGGATTGAAGCAAAAGCGACCACCTCCAGAGAGAAAAAGTATGCAAAACGGCGTTCATGGTGAAATATCCGGGCTAGGAGTCTGAGCCGCAGAACGATAGGGATTTCTCGGGCGATTGCTCGGCGGTGATGACCAAAGTCTTCTGCGGCTCAGGCTTCTAGGAACCGCAACGACGTATAGGAATGCTTTAGAAATGGGACAAGCCATTGACCTTGGTTTCCTCACTATCAGCACCGAATTCACCTCAGATGCCTAAAAAAACCAAAAAAAAGAGGCCTCACGGCCTCTTTGAATGTCGAGTGATGCTGTTTTTCTGACTGACAAAAACCTGTTGTGGTGATTAGCGCACCACGGCGATTTGCTCGCGCTTACCAGCTTTGTAGGTGTACAAGGTCAATGCGCCGTTCTTGATGTCGCCCTTCTCGTCGAAGGAGATCACGCCGGTCACGCCTTTGTAGTCAGCCGTAGCAGCCAAAACTGGCAGGTATTTAGCTGGATCAGCAGAGTCAGCCTTGACCATCGCAGCAGCCATCACCTGAACAGCGTCATACACGTAAGGTGCATACACTTGAACTTCAGCGTTGTTCTTGGCTTTGAAGTCAACTTTGAATTTTTCCATCGCCGCTTTGCCTTCGCCTTCCACGCCGCCGGCTTCTGCGCAAACGACTTGGTCGTCAGCCATCGCGTCGCCAGCGAGCTTGGCCAGCTCAGAGGAGCAAATGCCGTCGCCACCGAGGAACTTGGCCTTGATGCCGAGCTGCTTCATCTGCTTCATCATGGGTCCAGCAACGGCATCCATACCGCCGAAGAACACCACGTCAGGCTTCTTGGCTTTGATGGAGGTCAAAATGGCCATGAAATCAGTGGCTTTGTCGGTGGTGAACTCGTGAGCAACGGTCTTAGAACCTGCGCCCTCAACCGCTTTCTTGAACTCTTCTGCTACGCCTTGGCCGTAAGCGGTACGGTCGTCGATCACAGCAATGCTCTTGCCCTTCAAGGTGTTCACAGCGTATTTGCCGAGCGTGCCACCCAAGTGAACGTCGTCTGCCACCATACGGAACACAGTTTTGTAGCCCTGACGGGTGAACTTAGGATTGGTTGCAGACGGAGAAATCTGGGGAATGCCAGCGCCGCTGTAGATAGCTGATGCTGGAATGGAGGTGCCAGAGTTCAGATGGCCGATCACGCCATTGACTTTGCTATCCACCAATTTTTGTGCGGCTGCGGTACCTTGTTTTGGATCTGCGCCGTCATCTTCAGCCACCAATTCAAATTTGACAGCTTGGCCGCCAATTTTGATGCCTTTAGCGTTCAGATCGTCGATGGCCATGCGGGCACCGAGTTCGTTGTCTTTGCCCAAGTGAGCGATCGCGCCGCTGATCGGGCCAACGTGACCAATCTTGATCACATTAGATGCTGGCGCGGGTGCAGCAGCAGGGGCGGCAGGCGCTGCAGCAGGTGCTGCTGGCTCTTCTTTTTGCCACAAGCAATCAGGGTCAATGCAATGGCAGCGGCTGCCGACAGTTTCAAGGTGTGCTTCATCGAGCGTTTCTCCAAGTGAAAAATTGAAGACATAACGATAACCTAAAACACCCCGGTTTGCCTAGCAATGACCTTGCTGAAACTCAGTGTTTCCACTATATTTTTGCTCAAACTCCGTTTTCATTCATATTTTTAATGGGACATTCGCCGCAGATGCGGCGTGAGGCAAGCCCGAGTGCAGCGGTGCCACCGGCTGCGCGCTCACCTTGGCCAAGGCATGTTGCATTGCATCGGCGACCACTTGAGTCACCACCACTTCAATTTGCGGCTGCAGTTGCTCATACAACTTATAAGCATGCTCTAAAGCCAATTGAGCCACTGTTTCACGAATGCGGGGCTGCAATTGCAAGTCAATATGCTGGCGCAAGGCTGTGAGCAATTTCTGCCGGGTTTGCTGGGCGATCTCATCTAGTAACACAGGATCAAGTGCTTTTGCCTCGGATGGATGGGGCGCAGCCGGTGCATTTGAAGCCTGCGCAGGCGAGGAAGGCGCGAGGGCAGGCTGCACCGGCAAAGATGGGGCGAACGCCGGCTTGAGCGGCGTGTGAACTTGCGTCAAGGTAGGGACGTAACGTGGGGGCGTAGGCTGCATGGCTTAACTATTCAAATTTAAATCATGGCGCACGATCTCGTGGCCGAGCTCGGTATAGCGCCGCCAGCGGGCACGGGCTTGTTGGCGATCTGTTTCATTTTCTGTGACCACCTCAATCACTCGCTCATAGCCGTCCAGATGCGTGGGCATATCTGCCGTGAAGTTCACCAACACTTGCCGGCCTTGCCCTTGCATAGCAGATTCACAGAGCCAAATGCCTGTTTGGGCAAGGTCTTGCTCGGCCATGATGCCCACACGCCCATGCGGCACAAAATCCAGATCACTGAAACGCCACAGCAACAGATCAAGCTGATTGAGCCAAGGCGCAGCGCCTAACACGGCCACCGTGCTGCCGCTTGTCGATGCTTTGCGCAGCAAACGGCAGGCATAGCTGAGCTTATCAGGGGCATTGAAATGAAAAGCAATTTGCGGCATAGTGCTCAAGAGAATGTCATTTGCTATGAATACAATAGCACTTTACGCAGATTTCTTGCCGGCTAGAGGCTTATTTTGCTTAAAATTTAAGAGAAATTGCAGCAGTAGTGGCACAGGTCGGCCGGTTGAGCCTTTGGCCGCACCGCTCTTCCATGCGGTGCCGGCAATATCCAAGTGTGCCCAAGGATAGGCTTTGGCAAAGCGCTGCAAAAACTTCGCAGCTGTAATCGCGCCGCCCATACGTCCGGCCACATTGGCCACATCGGCAAAGTTGGTTTTGAGCCCTTCGGCGTAATCCTCATCCAGCGGCATACGCCAAGCCCAATCTTGTGCCTGCTCACCGGCTTGCAGCAACTGCGCTGCCAGCTCATCGTCGCTGCTGAACAAGCCGCTGCGCACAGCCCCCAGCGCCACCACGCAAGCGCCCGTGAGCGTTGCAATATCCACCACGGCTGCTGGCTTGAAGCGTTCGGCGTAGGTTAGCGCAT
>JAAUOI010000034.1 GCA_012036375.1 Allobrachymonas sp.
ACCTCGACTGCTATTTCGGATCAAGAGAGCCACCTGCGGGTCACGGTCGGCGGCTCTCCTAAGAAACTGTACCGTCCTTGAACAGTTTCTCGAGTGTCGAGTCGCGATGGCATCGCGTGGGCCGCTGAAGAGCCGCCCTACGATCGCCATCGCTGTTCTGTTCGGCGTAGGGCGGAGCTTCAGCTCCGCCTCGAGGCGGCTCTAGACAATATGGAATGACCGGCCCGCTATCGTAACGTCGTAGTGCTGTTGCACTCGACAAGGTGGTCTGTGGCCACCGATCTCGCGGGTTAACGCCTTGCGGCGCCAGAGCCGCATCGATAGGAGCCGGTCATGAAACAGGCTACTACGTTCGTCGGCATCGACGCGCTCGTCGAGATCGAGGCCGGCGGCGGCGACATCGAGCCCGGCGGCACGGCCACGGCAATCCTGCTAAGAGCGGTCTGAGATTCCCCCATGAGCGAAACGCCCGAGCCCACCAAGTTCACCGTCGAGGCCGGCGAGGACGATCGCATCGATCGCGTCATCGCCGGCTACGGCCGCAGCCTCGCCGCGGAAACGCGCAGGCCGCTGCCGGTCCATTGGCCCGTGCCTCGACAGCTTCAACGCCCCCGCCACGGTGATCAGCCTGACCTGCGCTGCATCGCCGCTGGCCTGCGCCTGTGCGAGCGCAGTTTGCGCATCTTCAGGGCTGCAAAAGCGTGCCCCGCCAAATACCACCACAGTGTTTTCCACGCCCGCTGCAACTTGCCCCAGCTCGGGCTTGAGTAATTCCATCTGCATGCGCATGCCGCGCAGCTCGCGGCGAAGTAGAAACTCAGGGTCAGCAAAGGCCAAGCGATTCGCATCGGGTTTCATCGCGCCGGCCACATCGCCATGCGCTTGCAGCACGGCCCATGCTTCAGCCAAGCGTTGTTCCGTGAGATTGATTGTGTTTTCCATCAAGTTCTTTCAAAGGCTATATGACCTGCTACCACCGTCTGCGTGACGCGGCCGCGCATGTGCGAGCCATTCATGTCAAAGGCAAACGGTGTGTGCTTGCCTTGGCTGCGCAGGGCTTCGGGCGTGACTTCCCAACTCGATTGCGGATCAAAAATACACACATCGGCGACGCCACCCGGCACGAGTTGGCCGACACTGGCGCTGAGCGTCCCCAAGGCACTTCCGAGCATGCGAGCGGGCGCATGCGTGATGCGCGAGAGCGTTTGCGCCAGCGGCAGTTGATGCTGTTCGCCCCATTTGAGCGCAAGGCTCAGGAGCAATTCCAAACCTGTTGCGCCTGATTCGGCTTCGCCAAACGGCAGGTTTTTTGCATCGGCTTCGACCGGGTTGTGATCGCTCACCAGTGCGTCAATCGTGCCATTGAGCAGCGCAGCTTGCAGCGCGTCGCGGTCGCGCTGTTGGCGCAGAGGCGGTGTGACGCGGGCGCGGCTGTCAAAGTGACCAATGTCTGCATCGGTCAAATGCAAAGAGTTGATGCTCACATCCGCCGTGACGGGCAAGCCCTCAGCTTTTGCCGCCTTAAGCAATGCCACGCCCGCCGCACTGCTGATGCGGCACAGATGCACGCGCGCACCCGTAGCGCGCACGAGTTCAAAAATTGTGTGCAGCGCAATCGTCTCAGCCGCCACCGGCACGCCAGGCAAGCCCAGCCGGGTAGCCAGCGCGCCACTGGCCGCAACACCTTTGCCCAGATGCAATTCTTGCGGGCGCAGCCAAGTGGTAAAGCCAAAGGTACTCGCATATTGCAGAGCCCGCATCAGCACTTGCGTGTTGGCCAAGGGCGTTTCGGCTTGAGTGAAACCAATGCAGCCGCTCTCAGTGAGTTCGGCCATTTCGGTAAGTGCTTCGCCTTTCAAACCTTGGGTCAACGCCCCAAGAGGAAACACGCGCGATTGATGCAATTTTTCTGCGCGGTATTTGAGCATCTCCACAAGACCAGGTTCGTCTAACACGGGGTCAGTATCAGGCGGACACACGAGCGAGGTGATGCCGCCTGCCACCGCCGCAGTCAGCTCCGATTCGAGCATGCCTTCATGCTCATAGCCCGGCTCGCGCAAACGTGCGCACAAATCCACGAGGCCAGGGCAGACGATTTTTCCGCTGGCGTCAATCCTGCGATCCGGTGCAAAGTCAGCCGCAGTGTTACCCATGCTCACGATGCGCCCCGCAGCAATCGCGATGTCACCCACTGCATCATGATTGGAGGCAGGGTCAATCACCCGCCCGTTTTGAATCAGAATTTTCATGCCTCGTTCCCCGCCACAATGCTCATCACCGCCATGCGCACCGCAATGCCAAAGGTCACTTGCGGCAGGATCACGCTTTGCTTGCCATCGACCACGCTCGAATCAATTTCCACGCCGCGATTGATGGGCCCTGGATGCATCACGATGGCATCACTTTTGGCATGCTGCAGTTTCTCTTGCGTGAGGCCAAAGCTCTTGAAATATTCTTGAGAAGAGGGAAGCAGCGCCCCGCTCATGCGCTCATTTTGCAGGCGCAGCATGATCACCACATCGCAGCCTTTGATACCTTCTTGCAGATCGTGATAGACCTGCACGCCCATCTCGCGCAAATCGCCCGGAATCAGCGTGCGCGGCCCGACCACGCGCACTTCGGCGCAGCCCAGCGTGGTCAGCGCATGAATATCGGAGCGAGCCACACGTGAGTGCAGCACATCACCCACGATGGCCACCGTGAGGTTGGAAAAATCGCCCTTGTAATGCCGAATCGTGAGCATATCCAGCAAACCTTGTGTGGGATGCGCATGCCGCCCATCGCCCGCGTTGACCACATGCACATGCGGTGCTACATGTTGGCTGATGAGATAAGGTGCGCCCGATTCACTGTGGCGCACCACAAAATATCGGCGGCCATCGCCGACAAATTGGCAATCGTATCCAGCAAGCTCTCGCCTTTGCTGGCCGATGATTTATTGATGTCTAAATTGATCACGTCGGCTGACAAGCGCTTGGCCGCGATTTCAAAAGTCGTGCGAGTACGCGTGGAGTTCTCAAAGAAGAGATTGAACACGCTCTTGCCGCGCAGCAGCGGTACTTTTTCACCTCGCGGTCATTGAGGCTCACGAAGCTGGCAGCCGTATCCAAAATCTGCGTGAGGATGGCCTTGGGCAAGCCTTCGGTAGAGAGCAAGTGAATCAGCTCACCGTGTTTGTTGAGCTGAGGATTTCTTTTGTAGAGCATCAGACCTCCTTGATGTTGAAGCTGAACACGCCGCTGTCGCTGCGTGCCAAGGTGAGCGATTGATTCTCTGGCAAGCTCACCCGCGCCGCTGCAAAATCGGCTTGCACGGGCAACTGCCGCCCGCCACGATCGACCAATACAGCCAGGCGCACCCGCGCTGGCCGGCCATAGTCAAACAGCTCGTTGAGCACGGCGCGAATCGTGCGCCCGGTGTAGAGTACATCGTCGATCAGCACAATGTCTTGTCCGTTCACATCAAATGGAATCACGGTTTGCGCCGAGTGCGCCATGCCGCGCTTGGCGAAATCATCGCGGTGCATGGCAGACGATATTTGGCCCGCTTTGCCGCTCAGGCTTAAATCGCTTTGCAACGCTTGCGCAAGCCACGCACCGCCGGAGGTGATGCCGAGCAGTTGTGTGTTGCCCTGGCGCATGCTGCGCACGCCCTTGAGCAGTTCGGCATACAGCGTGGGCGCATCTAAAGTGAGCTTCATGGGGGAGGGCTTTCGATTTCAGAAAAAAATTGTTCCAACAAGATGGCGGCAGCTTCTGCATCGAGATCATCCGCGCCGCGCGAAGCGGCTTCTACGCTGCTGTAGCGCTCATCGACTTCGTACACGCTCAAGTTGAATCGACCATGGAGTTGACGGGCGAATTTCTGTGCCAGTCGCGTCATCTCGTGCGGTGCGCCATCGGGATGGCTAGGGATTCCCACCACGAGCGCATCAGGCTGCCATTCGCGCAGAAGTTTTTCTATTGTTGCGAAACGCTTTTGCGTTTGATCGGCATGAATTGTTTGCAAGGGCTGTGCCGTACGCGCCATCAAATTGCCGCTGGCCACACCCGTGCGCTTTTGGCCAAATCAAAGCTAAAAATGATTGCTGCTGCGCGGGAAGGGTGCGTCGATGGACGTGTCGCAAGGAGGCGTGAGCCATCATGCGCGCCCCACCTCGCGGGAAATCATCCACTCTTGCAGCCCCAAGAGCGCCAGCGCTTTCGTATAGCGCTCGCTCACAGGCGTATCAAAAATCACCTCAGGGCTGGCTTTGACGGTGAGCCACGCATTTTCTGCCAGCTCAGATTCCAGCTGCCCTTGGCCCAACCCGCAGCGCCGAGCGAGACCAGCACCTTGCGTGGTCCGCCGCCACTGGCCAAGGCTTCGAGCACATCTTTGGAAGTCGTCATCTCCAAACCATCCGAAATCGACAGCGACGAGGCATAAAACGTCTCTTGCACAGCTCGTTCAGCCTCTTCTTGAAGCGCTTGCAAGAGCTGTTGCTCCAAGCTTAAGGGCTTGGCTTGCGCACAGTCGCGAGCAGGAGCATCGGCAGCAAGGGGATCAGGTGTGAGCGGTGCGGCTTTCATGTCTGCAAACGTCACTGCTTGCGCAATTTGCTTTTCATGCAGCACAAAGCCGCGCTCCGTGTGCATCGGGCCGCCGCCAAACACCAACGTGTCGTGCAAATCTTTGCGATCCAGCGGCAAATCGACTTTGGCAAACAGCTTGGGCAAAGTCAATTCAGTGGGCTTGTTAATGACCAAGCCCAAAGCACCACGATCTGAGTGTTCGCACAGATACACCACCGATTTGGCAAACGTCTCATCTTCCATGCCCGGCATCGCAATCAAAAAATGCGCCGTCAAATCCAGCACTTGTGGGTGAATTTCAGCGGGATCGGTAGAAGACAAAGGCATGGATTGATTTTAGCGGTTGCAAGTATCGGCTTCGGGGTATGCTCCAAAGCTTACGATGACAACTCAGGCATGTTTTCAGCGCGGCAAGTATTGGATTTGCAGAGAATCTGGGCTCTGTTTATAAATACAGTACAATTTGCGCAGCATTTCTAAATTAAAGTAGCTGTCTTGAACCGCAGGGCGATCATGCTTTTTCTTTCCTTGGCGCACGGTTTTCACAACAACGTCCCCATTGTGCGATCAAGTCAACAAGACAAAGAGTATCACTTCCAAAATTGGGTCAAACGTAGAATTGAAGCGGTGGGTCTTGCTTATGATGAGCTTGGACGGCACGGCTATCCTGACTTCGTGTTGGCAGAGCATCCGAGCGGATATGAAGTCAAAGGGCTTGCTTATCCTGGTCGAAGCGCTGACTTTGATTGCAACAGTCAGCTGCCGCTTGCCACACAAGATGGCAAACAGGTGTACTACATTTTTGGGCGTTATCCTGTCACACGCGAGCAGGAATTCCCTGTGCATGACATCGTGCTATGCAGTGCGGCCTTTTTAAATGCTCAAACAGAAAATACAAATACCAATCAGAGTTTCCGAGGCGCGGGGTCGTATGGCGACATCTTAATCAGGGATCGGCGGATGTATGTTTGCGCCACGCCTTACGCATTGGCTCCTGGCACTGTAGGGCAAGCAACATTGATTCTTAATTCTGATGAGGTAATAGAGATGCCGCAGGTATTGGAGGCTGTAGGGCGGATGCAGCGCGTGGAGTCGCGTGAGCGAGTGACGGGGTATTCTTTCGACTTACTTGAAAACACCTTGCGATCGGAGCGGGGCATTAACCCGCACGCGGGTCAAGTGCATGCATTTTCTGTCTATCGTGTGCGCGGGTATGGCACGGGCGCAGTGTCTTTGGTTGAGCGTGGAGCTTGATGATGCCGATGTCACTGCCCTATGAAGCTCGCAGTAGTTACACCACACTCGGACTTTTTTCTGGGGCAGGTGGACTCGATGTAGGCTTTGAAGCGGCGGGCTTTATTCACACGGAAGCCAATGATATTTTGCATGTTGCAACTGCCACTTTAAAGCTCAATCGCCCAAGTTGGCATGTTGTGCAGGATGACGTGCGCGGCTACACGCCTTCATTTCGTAAAGGCTTGGATGTTTTGCTGGCGGGCTTTCCTTGTCAAGGATTTTCGCTGGGCGGTAAGCGTGATCCACACGATGTTCGCAATCAGCTTTATCGCGAAGTGGTTCGTGTGGCGGCGCTGATGAAGCCGCGTGTGATCGTCATGGAGAACGTGCTGAACTTGCGCACGATGATTCATCCCGAGACCCAGCGCCCGTTTGCCGAACAAATCGCACAGGAGTTGGCGGCTATCGGCTACGTTACCAAATGCGCATTTTTTCGAGTCAGCGATTACGGCGTGCCGCAAACCAGACGCAGATTTGTATTTGTTGCGTTCAAAGATCAGTTCAATGAGCATTTTGATTTTCCCGCTGCGGGCGAAACGACACCTAGCGCTCCTTTCCTTATGGATTTGCTCAAAGAGCCTGCCATCGCATTGCCTAATCATGAGCCGATATGGGGCTTGAAAAGCCAAGTTCACACCCAAACGGGCGGACGTGTGAGGCCCGATGAGATGGTTGTTCCAATCCGCATCAGCCGCACGGCATCTGACGGCAATCCATTGCGATCTTTCTCCGATCCGTTTCCTGCGATGGATACCGCCACGGTATGGGGCTTCGCTCAGGGCAATGTCACCGCCGAACGCGTCATCAAAGATCGCGCGGTTGAGAAATTCATCCGTAACCCAACTGCTGAGGTCACGCTTTGGCGCATTCAAGCTAAACGCATGCGCACCTTCACCGCGCGTGAATATGCGCGTTTGCAGACTTTTCCTGATGACTGGATTTTTGTGGGCTCTAATAAGCGTGAATTTCAGCTCCAAATCGGTAACGCTGTGCCCGTGGAGTTCGCTAAGCGAATTGCGATAAGCGTGCGGCAAGCGCTTGAAATGCAGGATCAACCGCGCATGCGAAGGCCGCGCGTCCAATCAGCTGAACTTGTGAACTGAACACCAGTGCATCGCAATATCGGGGTGAGAAATAGAGTATTTTTACTGTATTTAAATACAGTAAAAATACTAAAATAGAGGAATGCTTTTGAGCTTCTTCGTCGATTTCAACTCTTTCTTCGCTTCGGTTGAGCAGCAGCTCGACCCCAAGCTGCGTGGGCGGCCGGTAGGGGTGGTGCCGGTGATGGCGCAGACGAGTTGCTGTATTGCAGCGAGCTACGAGGCGAAGGCGTTTGGCGTGAAAACCGGCACGGGGGTGCGGGAGGCTCGGCGACTGTGCCCGGATATTGTGTTCGTGCTCGCTAGCCATGAGAAGTATGTGGCGGTGCATGAGAAGGCGGTGGTGGCGGTGGATCGGATCGTGCCGGTCAAGCAGGTGATGAGCATTGATGAGATGGAATGCGAGCTGCCCAAGCGCTGGCAAACGCGCGAGCAGGCCACGCGGCTGGCGCATGCGGTGAAAAAAGAAATTTTGAGCACCGTGGGCGATCAGCTGCACACCAGTATTGGCGTGGCACCCAACACGATGCTGGCAAAGCTGGCCTCTGACATGATGAAGCCCAATGGCCTGGTGATTTTGGAGCCGCAGGATATTCCGGGCAAGCTACTTCATTTGAAGCTGCAAGACTTTAATGGCATTGGCAAGCGCATGTTGCTGCGTCTCAATGAATGCGGCATTCATAGCGTGGCGCAACTGTTTGCCGCGCCACGCGATTTGCTGCACACGGCTTGGGGCGGCATCGCGGGCGATGAAATGCACGACAAGCTGCGCGGCATTGCGTACGGCCCGCGCAAGACGGAAGCTCGCAGCTTGGGGCATTCGCATATGCTGCCGCCTGCGATGCGCAATCCGATTGACGCATTCGCGGTGCTCAATCGGCTCACGCAAAAGGCCGCCATGCGCCTGCGCAAGCAGGGTTTTTATGCGACGGCGCTTTCAGTGAGCCTGCGCTGCGATCCTCGGCATGTGCGCTCGGGCAGCCCCAGCGGCGGTTGGCGCGAGACGCGCTTGGGCGAAACGCAAGACACTTGCGAGCTGCTGCATGCGCTGGATCTACTCTGGCACAGCGGCTTGCATCGCATCTTGCATCCGCAGGCGGTGGGCATGGTGCTCTCTGGCTTGGTGCCAGCCAGCCAGCATACGCCGGGCTTGTTTGATGCGCCCGCGCAACAGAGCCCGACGCAAGTCGGGGCTGGGGCTGAGACTGAGGGCAAGCCGTCTCAAGCCAATGTGCGCGACCGCAGCCGCTTGCTCGCAGCCGTTGATGGCGTGAACCGCCGTTTTGGCAAGAGCGCCTTGTATTTCGCTACCGCGCATGGGGCGCTGGATCATGCGCCGATGCGCATTGCCTTCAACCGCATTCCAGATATTGAAACCGAGCGATGAATGCGCCTGCCCAACTGAGCAGAAGTGACCTCAATCAATCACTACTAATTTCATAGCACTTCGCGCAGATTCTATCCCGGCGCACTGCCAATTTTGCTTAAAAAATGCCATACTTTGCGCCTACAATGAACGCAACACACCATTGCTATGCCAACTGTCGTCTTTTGTGATCTTGTCGGTTCCACTGAGCTGTTTGAAAAGCTCGGCGATGCCACGGCCTCGCATCTCGTGACCCAACTTAACCAAGCCTTAGGCCGCGCCATCACGCAGTTTGAAGGCCGCGTGGTGAAGACTTTGGGTGATGGTATTTTTGCGGTATTCCCGCAAGAAAATCAAGCGGTGGATGCCTGCTGCCAGATTCAGCGCGAGTTGCATGAGCGACCTTTGATGCTGTTTGCTGATGAAAAGCTGGCGGTGAGCTCCGGCACGTTTCGCAGCTTGCATATTCAGCTGCAAATCGGGATGGAAGCGGGTGAGGTGGTGGAGATCAATGGCGACTGCTATGGCGATGCGGTCAATAGCGCAGCGCGTCTAGCAGACCTCGCTGGCGCGAAGCAGATTTTGACCAGCCAGCGCGTGCACGATGCCCTGCCGCAAGAGCGCCGCAGCGAATTCAGCAGCTTAGGCCCGATGTTTTTGCGCGGCAAAGAAGAGACGACCACGGTCTATCGCATCAACTGGCAAAAGCGTGAGGCCATTGACCCGGATGCCACGATGCTGGGCGTGTCATTTGCTGACGCCTTGCGCACGCAAACTTTACAGCTGAGTTTTCGGGGCAAAACCGTGCCGCTGGCGCAAAGCGGCAGTGCCATCAAATCCCTGCAAGTGGGGCGGGCGGCGACTTGCGATTTAGAGGTGAGCGATCCGCGCGTCTCGCGCACGCATGCGAGTGTGCAGGTGCGCGGCAATCAATTTGTGTTGACTGATTCTTCCAGCTACGGCACTTGGGTGTATGCAGGCGGGCAAAGCGAGCCTGTGGTCTTGCGCCGCACCGATTGCGTGTTGGTCGGCGAAGGCGAAATATCGCTGGGCTGCGAGCGCGGTGCACCGGATGCGGCGGTGCTGAAATTTGGCGTGCATTGACAGCCAGCGAGTGCCTGCTCAACTGAGTGCGAGAGTCTGGGACAATAGCGGTTTGTTTTCAATGAAACGCATCCAGCAGACGATGCGCCGCCCAATCCATGAAAAATCTCGATCCCCGCGCCGCTTGGGAACAGTTGCAGCGCTCGCCCGATGCGCTGTTTCTTGATGTGCGCATGGAAATTGAATCCTTGTACGTGGGTCGCCCGCCCGGCGTGGTCAATATCGCTTGGTATGAATACCCCGAGCTGACCCCGCAACCCGATGCCTTTGTGGCTGCCGTCGAGCGCGAAGCCGGCAGCCGCGAGCGCCCCATTTATTTGATTTGCCGAAGCGGCAAGCGCACGGTGGATGCCGCCAAAGCGCTAGAAGCCGCAGGCTTTACCGATGTGACGAACATCACCGAAGGCTTTGAAGGCGAGCTGGATGAGGGCTTTCATCGCTCCAGCAAAAACGGCTGGCGGTTTCATGGACTGCCTTGGGAGCAGATGTAATTTCCCCTCTTGAATTTCGTTGAGCAGCCCCTAAATCTTGCTCGTTTTGTTTTTTTCTTCTCTAACTACCATGAGCAAACAAACTCTTTCCTTTCAAGCCGAAGTCGCCCAACTGCTGCACCTTGTCACGCACTCTCTTTATTCCAACAAAGAAATTTTCCTGCGTGAGCTGATCTCCAATGCCTCGGATGCTTGCGACAAGCTGCGCTTTGAGGCTCTGAACAAGCCCGAGCTGTTTGAAGATGCGCCGAATTTAGAGGTGCGCGTGAGCTTTGATAAAGATGCGAAGACGCTCACGATCGCCGACAACGGTATTGGCATGAGCGAGAAAGAAGCGGTGGACAACCTGGGCACGATTGCCAAGAGCGGCACGAAAGAATTTGTGGGCAAGCTGGCCGATGCGCAAAAATCGCAAGCCAAAGACGAAGGCTCATTGATCGGCCAATTCGGCGTGGGCTTTTACTCGGGCTTTATCGTGGCCGACAAAATGGTGGTGGAGACGCGCCGCGCTGGCTTGAAACCCGAAGAGGGCGCACGCTGGACGAGCGGCGGCACGGGTGAATTTGAGATTGAGACGATCAACAAACCCACACGCGGCACAAGCATCACGCTGCATCTGCGCGAGGACGCGCTTGATTACGCTGGCGCTTGGAAGCTCAAAGAAATTATCAACAAATACTCCGATCACATCAGCTTGCCTATTCTGATGGAAAAGGAAGAGTGGAAAGAAGGCGAACCGATTGACGCGGCTGATCCTTCCAAAGGCACCAAGGGCGGCGGCATGGTCAAAACCGGGGAGTGGGAAAAATCAACGCCGCTGCTGCGCTGTGGACGCGACCCAAGAAAGACGTGAGCCAAGAGCAGTACGACGAGTTTTACAAAAATATTGCTTACGACCAAGAAGCGCCGCTGGCACACAGCCACAACAAGGTCGAGGGCAATCAGGAATACACCCAGCTGCTCTTCATTCCCGGCAAAGCGCCTTTTGATTTGTGGAACCGCGAGAAGAAAGCGGGCATCAAGCTGTATGTGAAGCGCGTTTTCATCATGGACGATGCCGAGAGCCTGATGCCGACCTACTTGCGCTTTGTGAAAGGTGTGGTGGATTCTGCCGATTTGCCGCTGAATGTGAGCCGCGAGCTGCTGCAAGAAAGCCGAGACACCCGCGCGATCCGCGAAGGCAATACCAAGCGTGTGCTGTCGATGCTGGAAGATTTAGCGAAGAATGATTCGCACAGCACGGAGGCGAAAGATGGCGTGACCGATGTGGTCGATGAATCGGACAAAGCCAAAGAAGGTAAGTTCAGCAAGTTCTACGCCGAATTCGGCGCGGTGCTCAAAGAAGGTTTGGGCGAAGACTTTGCCAACCGTGAGCGCATTGCCAAGCTCCTGCGCTTTGCTTCGACGACTGTGGACAGCATCACGGTGAGCTTGAGCGACTACAAAGCCCGCATGAAAGAAGGCCAAGAAGCGATTTACTACATCACCGCCGATACGCTGGCCGCTGCGAAGAACAGCCCGCAGCTTGAAGTCTTCAAGAAAAAGGCATCGAAGTTTTGCTCATGACGGATCGGGTCGATGAATGGGCGCTGTCGCATTTGCATGAGTTTGACGGTACGGCGATGCAATCTGTCGCCAAAGGCGCAGTCGATTTAGGCAAGCTGCAAGATGAGGAAGAGAAGAAAAAAGGCAGAAGCTGCTGCCGAGACTTCCAAGGAACTGATTGCCAAACTCAAAGAAGCCTTGAAAGACAAAGCAGAAGACGTGCGCGTCACCAGCCGCTTGGTGGATTCGCCAGCGTGTTTGGTCGTCAAAGACGAAGGCGGCATGAGCTTGCAACTGGCTCGCATGCTCAAAGCCGCCGGGCAGAGCGCCCCTGAGACGAAACCGGTGCTGGAGATCAACACCGAGCATGCACTCGTCAAGCGCTTGAATACTGACGGCGTGCATTTCAATGATCTCGCGCATATCGTGTTTGATCAAGCGCTGCTGGCCGAAGGCGGCTTGCCGGATGATCCTGCAGCGTATGTCAAGCGCGTGAATGCGCTTTTAGTGTAGAAGTTAGAAGCGTTTTAGGGCTCTAGACTTTATGAAATATGCGTCGAGTGCTATTATTTGGTGAGTTCAAGTACTAACTGCGTGCAAGCGGCAAATTGGGTGGTCTAGGAGGTGATGTCATGATTGCCAAAAAGACCTACCCAGTCACTTGCAGCGCACCATGACTTCATACCACCACCTAAACCACATACAAAGATACCAGATTGAAGCCCTGTTGAGTCAAACCATCTGGACTTGCCCCGTGCAAGGGTGAAGCATCGCCCCACGGATGCGCTGCAATTGGAGTTGGGCTGTGGATCGGGCTGCGAGGTGAGCCAGTAGCTTCTGGGGACAATACGGCTCGCAAAGCCGAATACTCCTCCAAGCGAGTTGGGTGCATTGAACTTTTGAGCATTAGCGCTGGCAAATACGGTGGTCACCGTATGGTCATGATGCCCATGATTTT
This sequence comes from Allobrachymonas sp., assembly GCA_012036375.1. Taxonomy (GTDB): domain Bacteria; phylum Pseudomonadota; class Gammaproteobacteria; order Burkholderiales; family Burkholderiaceae_C; genus JANMDU01. The sequence continues at coordinate 12,438 of JAAUOI010000034.1, forward strand.
TCTACATTAGTGCATCTAGACACTATTCGAATTGACCGCATGAAACACTCTATTTTTTACGCTTTGGCTGTGATCGCCATTAGCACAGCATTGAGCGCCTGTGGCGGAGGCGATGATGCCGCCGCACCGCCCAACACTGCCTCAGGCACACCTACCACGGTGGTTACGACAGTCATCTCCACTACGGCACCGCAAGTCTTTGGCGGCTCACTCAGTGATTCCACCTGCGCACTGCTCACGGATGGCCGCGTCAAATGCTGGGGTTGGGCAGGTAACGGAATACTCGGGCAAGGTATTGGTGGTAACAAAGGGGATGCGCCCGGCGAGATGGGCGATGCATTACCCTAGACTTTGCTCGGCACGGGTCTGACGCTCACAAGCATTGCTGTGGGTGGCGACAATATGTGTGCGCTTTTTGCAGACGGACGCGTGAAATGTTGGGGTCGAGGCACGTATGGTGTGAATGCAATGGGCAACACGACGACGATAGGCACATCCAGCAGCCAAATGGGTGATGCTTTGCCATTTGTGGATTTAGGCACTGGCCGCAGCGCGAAGACCATCCGCATCACCGACGATTTTGCGTGTGCTCTATTGGATAACAGCACTGTGAAATGCTGGGGACGAAATAATCTGGGTCAACTCGGCATCGGCAATACCACGAACTACGGTGATGTCCCAAATACGATGGGCGACAAACTACCAGCGGTGAACCTGGGCATCGGCCAAACGGTAAAGGACATCGCAGTGGGTCAATTCCACGTCTGCGCACATCTAGTCAACAACAGCGTCAAATGCTGGGGTTCCAACGTGGCAGGTACGACCACCGCCTCCATGGGTGACAATCTGGCCGCTATTAATTTCGGCACAGGTCGCAGCGTCAAACAACTGGCTTCCGGCATCTTTCACAATTGCGTTTTGCTCGATGACAACAGCGTCAAATGCTGGGGCAACCATCATCAAGGCCAGCTTGGTAGTGGAAGGACGATTGGAAATGCAGTCGCCGTGCCTTCCTCTACCGTGATACCCACCGTAAATTTGGGCGCAGGCCGCACCGCGCAATGGATTTTCGCTACAGGCTACAACTCATGCGCCAAGCTTGACAATAACGAGGTCAAATGCTGGGGCAACAACGCGGATGGCCAGCTTGCGATTGGCAACACGACGACCGTCAACCTCGGTGTACAAGCCGCCGATATGGGAGACAACCTCCAATCTTTGCAGTTAGGTACGAATCGAACCATCAAGCAACTCGTCGGCGGCACGAATCATATGTGCGCGCTACTTGATAATGATCGAATCAAGTGTTGGGGCAGTGCAGACTTTGGCAGGTTAGGTAACGGGTCTTCGCAACATTTAGGCAAGAACGACTCCAACACCGGGGACAACATGCCTTATGTGATGCTCACGGGTGTGGGGCTTTGAGGTGAAATGAAAATTTAGACTGACGAACGGATGAGTGCAACACATTCACGTTGACGTGCTGGTATTTGCTATATATCCCGTAGCACTCTACGCATATTCCATGCCGGGTAGAGGCTGATTTCTCTTAAAAATCGCCTATGAAGGCCGTGTGAAGCTGGCGCGTGCCTTTTCTACCTGCGCGCGATGGCTGCAGCCTTCCAAATGATCATTGACCACGCCCATGCTTTGCATCAGGGCATACATCGTGGTGGGGCCGACGAATTTGAAACCGAGTTTGAGCAGGGCTTTGCTAAGTGCTTGAGATTGCTCGGTTTGCCCGAGTGTTGAAGCCACCTCAGGCGTGATTTTGGCGGGGCGTTGCTTGGCGGTAGGCTCGTGCGCCCACACAAGGCGGGCGAGTGCGCCTGCGCCATGCGCATCGATCAAATCGCAGACCTTTTGCGCATTGTTGATCGCTGATTGAATTTTGCCGCGATGGCGGATGATGCCGGCATCTTGCACGAGACGATCGACATCTTTATCAGTGAAGCGAGCGACTTTTTCAAAATCAAAGCCTTTGAACACCTCGCGGAACCTATCCCGCTTGCGCAGAATCGTGATCCAGCTCAGACCAGATTGGAAGCCTTCCAACGTGATCTTTTCAAACAGTCGTTTTTCATCGACCACGGGCATGCCCATTCGTGATCGTGATAGTGAATGTAGTCAGCAAAAGCCTCGCCTTCGCCGCACCAAGAGCAGCGGTGCAGACCATCAGAATGTTGGATGAGAGATAAAGGCATCCGAAGAGTTTACGTGGAATGCGGCCGCAAATGTTGATGCGCTGCTGCGATAACGGCACTTGTGAGCCGCGCAGCCTGCGCAGATTCTTGGCTCCAATGATGCCAATACAGGGGCACATCCACATGCAGCTTGGGAAACAAATCCACCAAACTCCCAGCCTCCAAATCGCCGCGCCATTGCAAGCGAAGTTGCACATCGGCTTGCAAGCCCCAGCCCAAGCCTTGCAGCATGGCCAGGTGATAGGCATCGCCTGCGGGCAGGTAGTGGCGCGGGTAGCTCGCATCTTTCAGATCGAAAGCCTCTAGGAGGAAACGATCTTGCAGATGGTCTTTGGTGTTGAAGCACAGGGCGGGGATTTGCAAGAGCGCGGGGGCATTCGAGCTACGTTTTTGCTGCGCACGCTTTGGCGATGCTGGGTGCTCCAAGGCAGTGGTAGCGCATGGTGCCCAGCGGCTGCGCAATA
>JAAUOI010000303.1 GCA_012036375.1 Allobrachymonas sp.
TTGCCCTTCGAGGTTATTCGAGACGGCGTTTTTATGTCCGTTTGAATGGTACGCCATTAACAACATGAAACGCTCCCCAAACAATGGCAGCGATGAAGCGTATCATGGCTTGGACTTGCAGTTTGGTGGAAGAGTGCAACGCTCCAATGACCCAATCAATAATTGGTTACTCGATGAAAGAGTTTTTTAAAATTGAAAATCGGGTAAAGTTCAGTTCATGATTTTTCATCCCATCAAATTTCGACCTTCATCAAAAGCCGCTATCAATGAGCGGCTTTTGTCGTTGTTGAAACCAATAAGCCTCAAAGCAAAAACAAAACTTCCGAACTTTCGTTTTCTATCCTGCTAACCGCTTTTATTTTGTCAGTGATATCGAGCGTGTCGTTTGCTCATTCACTCGATCCAAACGGCAATCTGATTCGCGAGATTGTGAGTGGTGTGGGCCCGTCGCGCACGCGAAGCATGAGTTATGACGCCGCCAATCGGCGACTCACACTCACCGATGGCAATGGCGATACCCAAGGCACTGAGTACGACCTTGAGGGCAATGCCATCACGCAAACCGATGCCTTAGGCCGACGCCAAACCTTCGATTACGATGCGCGCAATCGTGTCGTTGCAACCCGCGGCCCGCGCATCGATCAAAGCACGCAGTATCAACTCGATGGCAAGGGCAATATCGTGCAAGAGACTAGGCCCAATGGACAGACCATCACGCATCAATACGATGCGCTCGATCGACGCACATCCAGCATCGATAGCGTCGGCATTATGCAAAGCACGCAATACGACGCCGACGGCAACGTGATTGCAACGCAAGATGGCAAGGGTAATTTCAGTAGCTATCAAGTCAATGCACTCAATCAACGCACCAATGAGAGCCTGCGCGGCAATCGCACGCGCGCCTATACCTACAATGTGCACAACGACATGCTCAGTCAAACCGATGGACGCGGCAATGTGACCACACATCAATACGATGGCCTCGGACGCAAAACACAAACCATCTTGCCCGATGGCAGCAACGCATCCGGGCCGCAGCGCTGGCAGTTTGATGCGATGAATTTAATCAGCCAAACCGATAGCAATGGTCACACCACGAGTTATCAATACGATGCGCTCAATCGCAAGATATCGCAAAGTGCGCCAAGCGCCGCGAACGATAGCGGCGCACCAGAGTCTTGGGCCTTTGATGCGCGCGATAATGTGATTGGCCATACCGATCGCAAGAATATTGATCAGATCATGCAATACGATGGCGAGGATCGACTCACGAGCCGCACGCGCGCCCAAGTGCTGCAAGAAACCCGCCGCTATGACGCGGTGGCAATCTCATTCAACTGCAAGATGCCAACGGCCACACCACCACTTACACCTACGACAACGCCAATCAAAAGTTATCGTCAAGCAAAGCCAATGTGGTGCAAAGCTGGACTGTCTCGCCGACCAATCAAGTGCTCACCCACACCGATGGCAAGGGTGAGGTGACCACCAACACCTATGACCTGCGCGATCGCTTACTCAGCCAAACCAATGGCGCCAATGAAACGCAAACCTATGAATATGATCGCAACAACAATCGACTGCGCACCACGCTTCCCGAAACGAGCGAGGGCAACCGAGTATGGCAACACACCTATGATGCGGCGGATCGATTAACGAAGATCGAGAGCCCGATGAGCAACGAGACGACCTACACCTATAACGTGGATGACCAACTCGCGAGTATCAACGATGCCAACCACCACACGGTCACACTCACACACGATGCGTTAGCGAGGCTCACCGCACGCACCTATCCCACCACCAACGCAGGCAGCGCCACCTTTAGCACCCAATACGATGGCGAGGGAAATGCCAAGATCGACACCAAGGCCAACGGCCACACCACCACCCGCAGCTTTGATGCGTTGAATCGCGTGCGACAAGTGATGGTGGCCGGATTGATGGCCGCGAGCATCAGCACCACGCATAACGTGGATGCCAACAGCAACATCACCAATCAAACGCAAACCATCGCATCACAACAAACGACAATCGAACAAAGCTTCGACAATCAAAATCGCAAACAAAATGAAAAATTGATTAGCGATGCAATGGCAGGTGGCAGCTATCAACACCAACACCGCCAAAGCTTCGATGCCAATGGCAATGCAGTGAGCCAAACCGATGCGACCAATACATCGACACAACAAGCCTTCGATGCACGCAATCGCTTAATTAGTTTTACCAACAGCGAAGGCAGCACCACCCAAACTTGGTATGCCGATGACACTTTAGCGAGTATCACGCAACCGGGTGGTGTTCGCACCGATTACACCTATGACCAAGCCAAACGCATCACTGAGATTACCCACAAACAGAATGGCGCGATCACACTCAGCTTTGAATACAACTACGACCACAACGGCAATCGCACGCAAGAAATCAAAACCCAAGCGGCCATCAATGGCAGCGGGGCGCAAATCCAAACCACGCACTATCAATATGATTTAGATGATCGCCTAACCAGAACCGACACCACACACCAACCACCAAGCGCCAACACCCAAACGAAACCATCGTGTGGACGCTAGACGGCGTCGGCAATCGATTAACCGAAACCATCACCAACCACAACACCAATCAACAAACCAGCAACAAAACCTACACCTACAACGCCCGCGATCAACTCACGCAGATGAGCGATCCGCCACAGCAATTGGTGGTGGATTTAAGTTACGACCTCAACGGCAACCGGATTGAAAAGCGCGTCACCAAAACCACGAATAACATCGCGCAAACCCAAACCACCACTTACCAATACGATGTCAAAGACCGCTTAATCGACGTGCATCCCAATGCACCCAACACCAACAATCAAAAAACCATTCGATACCAATACGACGCACAAGACCGACGCATCGAAAAACAAACCTATGCCAACAACAACGGCGTCGTCGGCAATGCAATCGAAACCAAGATTGATCTATACCAAAACCAAACGCTGCAACACGAAGCGACCAAATCAAACAACAGCAACACCGACACACCGAATGCAACGGGATTAAAAATCAGCGACACCTATCGACGCGGATCAAAGCTCGACAGGCATATCGAATTTGCACCAAGCGGCAACGGCGGCGGCACCAGCAACGCACAACAAAGCGTGCGCTACTACCAATTAGATGCACTCGACACACCGATTGCATTAACCACAACAACCGGCACCACCACCGACCGCAATCAATTTGATGCCTGGGGCAACCTACAAACCCAAACCGCGAACGGCAATAACGTTGTAATTGGCCAACAACCCAACACCAATCCAAACCAAACCGGCCAAGCCGCCTTACTCAGAAACGACAACCAATCAATAGGCTTCACCGGCTACATCAAAGACGACGACACCGGCCTGTACTACGCCGGTGCCAGAGACTACGACCCGCTGATGGGAAGTTTTAATGCGATGGATCCGGTGTTCGGAAACACCCAACAACCCATCACCTTCAATAAATACTTATACGCCAATGCCAATCCGACGGTGTATATCGATCCCGATGGACGTTGCGGTGTATTTGCGTATGCCTTGCCGATGGCCGGAGGAAATTTAGCTTGCAATTTGTTTGATGGCGCATTGAATCGCGTCAACCCAATGAGCCCGATGGACAAGCCGCGATACAACAATATCGCAACGCCCAAGGCCAAGAAATGCTGTTCGATGCCGCCGATGGATTACGCGGATTGGCCTCGATGTTCGCCACACTCTCAGTCGGACAGGCAGAGAACGATTCACCGGCGAAGATTTAGGCGCCAGTGATCGCATCGGTGCAGGCATCACCGGCGTCAATGATTACCTAAGCAATCTCCCCGTCAACGTTATCAACGACGTGTTCGACTACCAAACACGACTGCAAGACGCCTACGAATCAAACAGCCCCAGAACAACTAGGCCGCGCCACCGCACCCATCGCC
>JAAUOI010000304.1 GCA_012036375.1 Allobrachymonas sp.
AACAACGATGAACCATTCACCAAACGTACCCTCGTCGCAACGGCCTTTTCCTCGGATGCGACGACAAACGCCGGCTTGTGGAGCGCGACCGGCTTGCAAAGAACGAGAATAGGAATCATCGCCCTAGCGCTGACGGCGGGACAGGCGATGGCGGAGACTATCGTCCCCAACGTTGGCTGTGTCCTAAGGCCAAAGCCGGCTATCGAGGCTGTCGCCAAGGGCACATCTAATCGCGGCGGGGTAATCGAATTCAAAGGAGTGAAACCCGGCGAGTATTCGGTCTGTTTCGCCGAAGATCGGGGCAATGGCGGCAGCTGCGCGGATGTCAAGGTGGGCAAAGAGGGTGTGGTTCGAGCTCAAACGGTGAAGGACGACAAGCGGAAGGCGGGTTGGACTGGCTACGTTGGGCATGTGACACTGCTACGATAAGTTGCGTATGCCTTCAGCAGCCAAGAGCGTTGATAAGAGGTGGGGTTTGCTCGTCAACTTTCATACATTTTGATCTCGCCCGAAAGCAGGTTTTTTTACGCTAAGCGATAACCAACACTTTTCTTTCAAGAAAGATATTCATGAAAACCTCCATTCCTCGCGGCTCATCTGCCGCCTTCATCACAACATTCATTGCCGCTTTCTCCGCATTGCTTTGCAGCAGCGCTGTGATGGCGCAATCTTTTACCCTGCAGCCTTGCTCATCCGCCAATCCGCAAGTGGGTATTCATTCGGCGGTCGTGGTTGCGACGAGTAATTCTAAAACGCTGAAAATCACTGGGCGCTGCGATCCGGGTGCGGGCAAAAGCAAGCTGTACATCAGCCAAAATTCAAACGGCACACCCTATACCCTGCTCAACCAAGGCGGTGGCACTTGCTCTGGCAACAATGCAGGCGTGGTGAAAACAGTCACCATGCCGATCTCCCAAGCGCCGGGGTCTTACTACTTGTTTTTCAAGCAAGGAAGCACGGTGACACCGCATTGCAGCCCCATCGTGATTCCTTGATGACTTGCCGCTGCACTCACCAAATGCGGCAGCGAACTAGCAAAAATCCAAATAACATATTGAGGGGAATTTGATGCACACCCATGCAAAGCCACGCCTGCGCCGCCATGTTTGGCTCATCATGCAGGCCATGACGCTCGCAACGAGCGCCGCTTGGGCGCAAACTCAAAGCCCGACTCCTTCGCCTGCAAGTTCAAGCACCAGCACAGCCTTAACTCTCCTTGGGATTGAACCCGGGCAGGCAGTCACCTCAGAACAAAATCTCATGCTGGAGTTGCCCGAAAGCTTGCGATTGGCCTCGGGTCAATTTGCAGTCATGGTGGCGCAGAGGATGTGACAGCTCAGTTTCGCCTGATTTCACCGAATCGCTTGGAAGGCGTGTTCACCCCCATTGGCTTGCCTGTTGGAGCAGTGGTATTGAAGCTATTTTCAATCAACGAGGCCAAGCAATGGGCTGAGGTGGGCTCACTGCCCCTGCAAGTGGTGCCAGTAGCGCAAGCCCATGCTTCTGGGCAAGATGCGGCAGGGAAAAAAGCCGTGATCAAACCTAGTTTGGTGCTGGGCTTGAAATCGCAGCTGCATGAATCGCATTCGGCTTCTGCGCCTCCGCCTGTGCGCAGCACGTATGCTGACGCGACGCTACAGGCTAGCTTGCAAACTGATCATGGCGATGAAGAGGCGAGCTTTAAATCTTCTTGGAATGTGGTGGGATCGAGCTACCAAAATGAGGCGATTAATTTTGGCTCGCAGGGCGTGAATGCACCCAAAATTGATTTAGCCAATTATTTGGTGGAATCTCGACTAAAAACCGCCATGGGCATCACGCAGCTTGCGGCGGGGCATATCCAAGCGGGCAATCATCCGCTGCTTGCATCGAGCCTGGCCAATCGCGGAATGAGTATTTCGCAACAATGGGGACCAAGGCTGGATGCCAGTTTGGCTTTGCAATATGGTTCGGCTTTGGTGGGCGCAAGTCATTTGCTCCCTTTGATGATCGAGACCATCGGCATTCCACTCTGGCGCTGGGTGCTGAATTGCTAGAGCGCCCGGGCGGGCTCAGAGCTGAGCTCACCAGTTTTCATGGCAGCGAAAAGCCCGTAGCCAGCTTAGGCGTGGCCACGGCCCTTGATGCCGAACAGAGCCAAGGCTGGGGCTTGCGCCTCAAATCCGCCAGCGCTTCTGCGCGAACACGAGCCGAGATCAATCTCGCCAACAGCACGCACACCCCTCGCGGCGACAGCACTTTAAGCATCCTCCCCGGTCCAAGCACGCGAGCACGCGCATGGAGCGGTGAAATTGCGCATGATTGGCTCAAAGAACTGCTTCTCGGCGAGTCTGATCTGGCAAAAAAATGGCCTTTGAGCCTTGGGCTCACGGCCCGGCATGAATACGCGCAGTTTGGCTACCGCTCTCTTGGATCAAGCGGCCAGCAAGGCGATTACAGCAGCAACAGCTTGGCGGCGAATCTCAATATCGGTGTCATCAGTGGGCAATTGCAGTTCAACCAACGCTCTGATAACGTGGATCGCAATCCCAATGTGCTGCGCAACCAAAGCCAATCCAACAGCTTGAATCTGAACGTGCCACTTGCGCAAATCATCAACCCGGATGCCCCGCCCCAATGGGCTCCCTCAGTGGCATTCAACCTGAGCCGCAATCACACTTATGCTGACCCGAGCATCATTCCCTCGGGGCAAACCTTGACAAATTTGCCCAACGTGATCGCCACACAACAGAGCTTGAATTTGAACTGGACGCTGCAAAAGCTCAATCTTGGCTTGCAGCTGAGCCGCGCCATGCAAGACAACGAGCAAGTGGGAAGCACCGCGCTTGATCGACACGATCATTCTCAAGCCTTCACGCTGGCCTATCCCTTGTCAGACTTTTTGAATTTGACGACGGGAGCTGGGCAACGCCGCTCAGTTGATTCTTTCTCTGGCGTGAGCAACAGGGGGCAAACTGCGCAAGCTGGCCTGAGCGGTCAATTCGGCTCCGGCTATCAGTTCAATATCAATCTCAGCGCCTCGCATGATTGGGATAGCTTGGCAACGCAGGATTCGCGCGTTCAACAGGCTCAACTACAAATCCTAAAATCGTTTACGCTGTCTCAATGGGGGCTGAAGCTTCCCGGCCAGTGGGCGCTGAATTACTCGACGAGCAAGCAGCAAGCCCTTGGAATGCTGCCCGTGCGCATGCAAACGCTGGGCATGACTTTGAATTTAACCTATTGAGGGAGGCAGCAAACCATGATTTCATTCACCTTACAACGCCATTGGACGACTAACGTTCACGCCAAAGCAACTGCCTTCAGCCTTGCGATACTCCTTGGCTGCTCTGGCGCTTGGGCACAAGTGGCCAGTATTTCACCGGCAGTCAATAACCTGTCTGTCAGCACGGGCGGAACGGTGGCCTTAACGGCGGCACCGATCATCACAAATGGCACAGGCAATCGGCAGGCGATCGCCAATGTATGCAGCAGCCTAACCACCGCTGGCCCCGGGGTATTTGCCACAACCGCTTGCGCGCCGGGCAGCATCATCGGCACGGTGCAGTTGATTCTGTCGTTGCCCGAGAATCAGCCGCATCGCGCCGATGTGGCGAAGATGTTGGTGCATCGGGTTGCACGCCGGCATGGTCTTGGCGCGCAGTTGATGCGTGCCGACACCGTTGAGAGTGAGTAGATAATTACCCGATGCGGTGGTGGGAAAGGTGGTGGTATTGCTAAATGGCGTGGCGACGAGTACTTCCGCAGATTTGTTTTGTTTATCGTAAAACTCGATTTTACGAATGCCATCGATGTCGTTGGCGTTTGTCACGCTCAGCGTGACTTTGCGCGCATCGTAAAAGGGCGCACCACTTGATAACGATAAACCTATCGCACCTTGGGTATTTTTAACCACTTGGAAAAAATCTAAATCAAAGGT
>JAAUOI010000035.1 GCA_012036375.1 Allobrachymonas sp.
GTGGTCTGGCCATCGTGCGAGAACACAAAAATCAAATCAATGTCGCTGGAGACATTCAGCTCACGAGCGCCGAGCTTACCCATGCCCACGATCCACAGATCACTAACTTGGTTGTGCTCACCTCGTGCTGCGCCATGCGTAGCGATCAGTTGGGTAGACACCTCTTGCAACGCAGTTTGTAGGCAAAATTCAGCCAGCTCTGTCATGCAGCCAGTAATGATGGTCAAATCGGCCTGCTCATCACAATCTAGGCCAATCAAGCGCTCCATCACCAAGGCGCGGACGATTCGCAGACTGGCACTCACATCATTTCTGCCGCGTAAAGCCGCGTAACAGTTGTTGACCGTTTCAGAACTGGGTTGCCCACCAGCCAACAAAGCCAGGTCAGCGGCATGACGCCTGCGCACACGGCGTGCATACCGAGAGAAACTTGAGGGCGTTTGGCCACTCCAAGCTTCAGCGCTGGAATCGTCCGGACTGCGCTTAAAAGCGTCAGTGCCATCATTCTGATCGAATGACCGAGCTGCTTCGAGCGTCATAATCGCGTTGTCACTATCCTGCATTTTTACTACTGCTACTCATTGTGTCGCCCATTGACTCCGTCCGCGTTCCGACTCATCCTTCTCCCCTGCTGCGAGCCATGAGCTTCTTGGCTTCGTTGCTGTGGAAGTTGAGCGCGACTGTGGCTGTCGTCTTCGCGTTGGTGTGGTTGGCAATTTATGGACTGATTGTGCCCCGGATCGGCGAATTTCGCCCGGCGCTCGAAAATAGGCTCAGCAGCGCACTGGGTGTGCCGCTACGCATTGGCAGCATTTCTGCGCATGTGCAGGGCTTGATGCCGACCTTTGAAATGAGCCAAGTGCGCCTGCTCAATGCCCAAGGCGCAGACGCATTGGTACTCAGCAGCGTGACTGCGGCTGTGTCGCCACGGTCTTTGTTGGAGCTGGGTTTTGAGCAATTGCTGATTGACCGCCCTGAGCTGGTGGTTGCACGCGATGCGAACGGGCGTATCACCGTAGCAGGACTCGATCTATCAACACAAAGTTCGGCAGACAATTCCAGCGTGGGAGCGGATTGGTTGTTTTCTCAGTCCGAATTGGTGATTCGCTCGGGCCGCGTGCGCTGGGAAGATGCGCAACGCGGGGCACCGCCGCTTGCGCTCGAGCAAGTCGACATTGTGCTGCGCAACAAAGGGCGACAGCATCTGATGCGCTTAGAAGCGACACCGCCCCAGGCTTGGGGGCAGCGCTTTCAGATCGCGGGCGATTTGCGCAGTCCATTGCTAGCTCAACATCCCGGCGATTGGCGCACTTGGGAAGGTCAGCTCCATGCCGATTTGCCCAAAGTAGATGTACAAGAGCTCAAGCGCTATGCCTCACTCGGCATCGATCTAGACCAAGGGCAGGGGGCAATGCGCGGCTGGGTGCTGCTTGATCGCGGCTTGGTGACAGACATCACAGCGGATCTGGCACTCGAACAAGTCAATATGCGCCTGCGCAGCGATTTGGCGCCACTCCAGATGAGCAAGCTAACGGGGCGCTTTGCCTTGGCAAATACACCACAACGCTTGAGCGTGAGCACGCAAGGCTTAGGCTTTGAATTGCAAGATGGGCTTCGCTGGCCGGGTGGCAATGTGAGCCTTGAGCTGCTTGAGCGCAACGAGCCTCAAGCCATGAAAGGCACTTTCACAGCGAATCAATTGGATGTCGCCGCCCTGTCTCAAATCTCTGATCGCCTGCCGCTTGATGCCACCGTGCGTCGTTGGCTGTTGGCATTGCAGCCCAAAGGGCTGATTTCGCGGCTGCAAGCCACTTGGCAAGGACCCGTCGAGCAGCTTCGCTCCTACGAGGTCAAAGGTAGCACACATGGTATTTTTCTGCGCTCCAGTGCGCAAGCCTTGGGCGTAGCGGGTATCGCTGCCCACACCAAGACAGATCAGCCGTGGCATCCTGGGGTGAGCAATGGACAGCTTGAGTTTCAATTTAATGAGAAAAAAGGCCAAGCGCAACTGCGCGTCGATCAAGGCAGCATCGGCTTGCCTGGCGTATTTGAAGAATCTGTGGTGGCCTTCGATCAATTGAGCACTGACATCACTTGGCAAATTGATGGCTCTAAATGGCAAGTTCAATTGGCTGATTTGAAATTCTCTAATGCAGATGCACAAGGTGCAGGTCGTGCAAGTTGGCAAACCTCGGATCCTGAAAAAAGCGCCTCCAAATCTCGCTTTCCGGGCATCTTAGATTTGCAAGGCACGCTTGACCGCGCGGAGGGCACGCGCGTACACCGCTATTTGCCGATGTTTATAGCGCAACCGGCGCGGCAGTATGTGCGCGATGCGGTGTTACAAGGCAAAGCCAGCCAAGGCAGCTTCAAAATTAAAGGCGATTTATATGACATGCCATTTACCGATCCCGCACGCGGAGAATTTCGTATTGCCGCACAAGTGACCGGCGCGATGCTGGACTATGTACCCAAGAGGGTGCTGCCTACTGGCAGCCTGCCTTGGCCAGCGCTCACACAAATCCAGGGCGAGTTGGTGTTTGATCGGCAATCCATGGCCGTTAGAAATGCCACTGCGCGTATAGCCAACGCGCCTTCAGTGCAATTGACCAAAGTGGAAGCTTTAATTCCTGATTTGACACAGAAACAGCAAGTGCAAATTCAGGCGGAGGCCAAAAGCAGTGCTGTTGATTTGTTGAATTTGATCAAAACCACGCCTTTGTCAGAGATCAGTAACCAAGCGTTGGCGCAAACCACCGTCAATGGCTTGGCCGATGCCAAGCTGAAACTCCTGTTGCCTATCGAAGACCTATCGCGAAGCAAAGTGCAAGGCACAATCACTTTGCTTGGCAACGATTTTCAGTACTCACCGCAAACGCCGAAGCTAGAGCAGGCTCGCGGCCAAATTGTTTTCAGCGAGCGCGGATTTGCGGTGCGCGACGCGACGGCGCGCGCCCTGGGCGGCGAACTGCGTCTAGAAGCCGCTAGCCGACCCACAACAGGCGCAAGTGATGTCAGCATGGCCTTGCGCGCCCAAGGCGTAGCCACCGCAGAAGGTTTGCGTAGCGCCAAAGAAATCGGCTTGGTGGCCAACCTAGCTGAGCAAGCCAGCGGCACTGCCGCGTATGCATTGAGCCTCAATATTCGACGCGGTATCCCAGAAGTGGCGATCAGCAGTAATTTGCAGGGTATGGCACTGAATCTGCCGCAGCCCATGAGCAAAAGCGCTGAGGCTTTAATGCCGCTGCGCTATGACAATTTTCTGGTGCGCGAATCTTTGGCAGAAGGCCGTAAACTACAAGACCAAATTGCGCTGGAGATTGGCAATATTGCTACGGTCAACTACTGGCGCGATGTCTCTAATCCAGCAGCGCGGGTGCTCAAAGGGCGTATTGGTGTGGGTTTAGCACCCGGCGAAGCGATTGCGGCCAGCGAGGATGCAGGTGTTGCTGCCAACATCAATTTTGCACAGGTCAATTTGGATACTTGGGAGCGCCTGTTGTCTGGCCTGAATCGCACGGCCAATGCAACTGCTTCCACTACCGCCGGGTTGAGTGCGCAAACCCAAGACTATCTGCCTTCTATCATGTCGGTTCGCGCACGTGAGCTGACCATACAAGGGCGCACACTCAATAACGTGGTGGTGGGCGGCTCACGCGAAGATGTGACTTGGCGTGCCAACTTGGATGCACGCGAGATGAATGGCTATGTGGAATATCGCCAAGCCAGCGCCAATACGCCGGGGCGAGTCTATGCGCGTCTTGCAAGGCTTTCACTAGAGACCGCACAAGTCTCTGATTTAGAAAACACGCTCGATCAGCAGCCCACCAGTATTCCAGCGCTCGATGTGGTGGTGGAAGACCTCGAACTACGCGGTAAACGATTGGGCAAACTTGAACTGGAGGCACAAAACCGCGACAGCGGCGGTGTACGAGAGTGGCGTTTGTCACGTTTAAATTTGAGCATGCCCGAGGCGCAATTCAATGCAACCGGTAATTGGGCGCTGGTTGGTGCTACTCAAAGCTCAACACAAAGCCCTCCACGCAATACCCGCAATGAGCGCAGGCGAACCGCACTGAATTTCAAACTCGATATTGCAGACAGTGGGGAGCTACTCAAGCGCTTTGGACAAGACAAGGTCATCGCACGCGGTAAAGGCCGCATGGAAGGTACGATGGGTTGGTTGGGCGCGCCTTGGACGTTTGACTACCCTAGCCTAAACGGGGGCTTTAATGTGCAGATCGAAACAGGGCAGTTTTTAAAAGCCGACCCGGGCATCGCGAAATTATTGGGCGTGCTCAGCTTGCAATCGCTGCCGCGCCGCTTGGCACTGGATTTCAAAGATGTGTTCTCTGAAGGGTTTCAGTTTGACTTCATTCGAGGTGATGTGAAGATTGACCAAGGTTTGGCGTACACCAACAATTTACAGATGAAGGGGGTCAATGCTGCTGTCTTGATGGAGGGCAATGCCAACATTGCACGTGAGACGCAAGACCTTAAAGTCGTGGTCGTGCCCGAGATCAACGCGGGTACGGCATCACTGGTCGCCACCGCGATCAACCCTGCAATTGGCATAGGCACATTCTTGGCGCAACTGGTTTTGCGCCGCCCAGTGATTGAAGCAGCCACGCAGGAGTTTCATGTCGTGGGCAGTTGGAGTGATCCGCAAATTCAGCGTGTTAAGCGCAACAGCGTACCCGCGCCCGCCTCAACACCTGCCGCCGCGTCCGCTGCCGATACCGAGAAGAAGCAATGATCGCAAAACTCGCATGAAAGTCGCCGCCGTTCAGATGGTCTCTGGGCTTTCAATGCCAGATAATTTGCATGATGCTGTGCAGGCGATTGCTCAGGCTGCGGCTTTAGGCTGCGAAATGATCGCCTTGCCTGAGTATTTTTGTTTACTCGGGGCACGAGATACAGACAAATTGGAGATTGCTGAAAACGAAGGCAGCGGCTCGATGCAACGAGCCTTATCGCTGGCGGCGCAGACGCATGGAGTCTGGATTATTGCGGGCACATTGCCTCTTCGTAGCGAGCAGCCAGATCGTGTATTCAACAGCAGCTTGGTATTCAACCCGCAAGGCCAGCAAATCGCTCGCTATGACAAGATGCATTTATTCGCTTTCTCACATGGCGTTGAGCGTTACGACGAATCGCGCGTTTTGCAAGCCGGTGCTGCGCCCGTGCATTGTGATGTAGCTTCGCGTGATGGGCACACCTGGCGCTTAGGTTTGTCTATTTGCTACGACCTGCGATTTCCCGAGTTGTATCGCAGCTTGCAGGCAGATATTTTGCTCGTGCCCAGTGCTTTCACCTACACCACGGGTCAAGCACATTGGGAGTTGCTGCTGAGAGCGCGCGCTATCGAAAACCAAGCGTATGTGATCGCACCAGCGCAAGGCGGCGAGCATGCCAACGGCCGGCGCACTTGGGGTCATTCAATGGTAGTGGATGCTTGGGGACTGGTGCTTGCCGAGCAGGCCTATGGTGCGGGTTTGGTGATCGCGGATCTCAGTTGGCAAGCGATGCAACAGCGGCGCAACCAGCTGCCCGCGCTGGCACATCGTCGCTCTGGTCTTTGAGTATGCGGCTTCCTACGCGGCGCATGGCCTTGTGGTTAACCTTACTGGTGTTGGTGGGGGGCTTATTGGCAGCTTTGATTTGGTTGGCTGGGCGCTACGAGTCGGACCAGATGCAAGAAAGGGTCGATGGGGATTCACGCGATGCAGTACAAGATATTCGAGTGGGTTTAACACGCAATTTACAGAGCTTGCAGGCGTTGCGCTCGTCATCGAGTCAATGGCAAGCAGATGCCTCGGATTTGTTGCGCAGTCACCGCGAATTGGTGCGCTTAGAGCGACGCGGCAGCAATTTCAGTTTACTCAACGCAGTGCAAAGCCCGTTTTTACTGAATGTACCCAGCAGTGTGTCGACAACACCGCGCGACTTGCCGTTTGGCGATTTGCAACTAACGTGTGAGCGTGCCCGGCGTGCTAGCAGCCCAGTGTATACCCCCAGTTATTTTTCGCCCACAACGACTAGTGAGGGCTTGGAGTTGCTCGATCTTTGCATCCCTTTGTTTGAGGCTGGACAGCATATGGGGTATGTTGTTGCGGTCTATGGGCTTAAGCCATTGCTGGTGGAAATGGTTAACAAGCAGGTACGCCGCGGCAAAGAAATTTCCTTAACCGAGCCTGATGGCACGCGTTTGGCAATTGATGGAATTGCCGAGCGGCGCGGACGGCTATTCAGTGGCCGGCAGTTATTGGATTTAGGTGGCTATACGCTGGTCTTGCGCATTGATCATTGGCGGGCAGCGCCACTGCTGTTTCCAAATGTGCTCACAGCAGTCGTAGCGCTGATGTCACTGTCACTGATGGGCGTGCTGCTGCTACTTGGTCGCGACATCAACCGGCGACTCAAAGCCGAGCGCGAGTTGGCCGACGCTTTGGCCTTTCGCAAAGCGATGGAGGATTCTTTGGTGACGGGTTTGCGGGCGCGCGACATGCAAGGCTTTATCCGCTATGTGAATCCAGCATTTTGCGCAATGACGGGTTTTACGGCCGATCAACTCGTTGGCTGCAAAGCGCCCATGCCCTATTGGCCGCCTGAATTGATTGATGAATACCAGCAGCGCCAGGCGATTCGCCTCTTGGGCAACTCCACCGCGCGCGAAGGCTACGAATCGATTTTTATGCGGCAAGACGGCTCGCGCTTTCCCGTGCTCGTCTTTGAAGCGCCTTTGATTGATGCCAAAGGTGTACAGACGGGTTGGATGAGCGCGATTGTTGACATCAGCGAACAGCGCAAGATGGAGGAGCTATCGCGCGCCTCACAAGAGCGCATGCAGTCCAGCGCCCGCTTGGCCACGATGGGCGAGATGGCTTCGCTCCTGAGCCACGAGTTGAACCAGCCCTTGGCTGCGATTTCTAGCTACGCTACAGGCACAGCCAATATGCTGGGCAGCACGCCGGCCTTGCCGCCGGATGAAGTCTCGCACGCGCTCTCGCGCATCGCACAACAAGCCGAACGCGCGGGTAAAGTCATCAAGTCAGTGCATGATTTTGTGCGACGACGCGAAAGCAGCCCTGAGATCGTGAGTCCACAAGCCTTGTGGGATGCGGTGATGCCGCTGGTGCTCTTGCAGACTCGCAAACTCGGCGTGCAGGTGAAACTGCAAGGTATCCACCAGGCGCCCGCAGTGCAGGTGGATCGCACGATGGTGGAGCAGGTGCTGCTCAACTTGTCACGCAACGCGATTCAGGCGATGGAAGATGTTGCAGCCAACCAACGCTGGCTCACTTTGCGTGTGCAGCGTTTGGATAAAACTTCGCCGTGGGTGGAGTTTGCTGTAATCGATCAAGGGCTGGGTGTGCAAGATGAAATTGCCAAGCAATTGTTCACGCCTTTCTTTTCCACCAAATCAGATGGCATGGGGCTGGGCTTGAGTTTGTGTCGTACCGTCGTGGAACAACATGGCGGATCGTTGCGGTTTGAAGCGCATCCGCCGCGCGGCACGGCCTTTATTTTCACCTTGCCGATCGCTGCAAGTGTTGACGATCACAGGCTATTGGCTGCGGACATTACCAATACCTGATGGTCGCCGCCCGTGGCAAACTCTTATGCATGAACCACCCTACGGATGCCTTGGTCTATATCGTTGATGACGACGCGGGCGTGCGCGATGCGCTGGCGTGGTTGCTGCGTTCACGGCGTTTGCTGCATGAGAGCTTTTCTAATGCTGAAGATTTTGCGGCACTGATTCAAAGCGCTGTTCCGCGTCAAGCCTGTTGCGTGCTGCTGGATGTGCGCATGCCGGGTATGAGTGGCTTGGCATTGTTTGAGCAGCTCTTGACCTTGCCTTGGGCTGCGGCTGTGCCGGTGATTTTTCTCACTGGCCATGCCGATGTACCCACCGCCGTGGATGCGGTCAAACGCGGTGCCTTTGATTTTTGCGAAAAGCCGTTTTCAGACAACGCTTTGGTCGATCGCATTGAACAAGCCTTGCAAGTCAGCGCTCACGCCTTGACTCAATTGCAAGGGCGGCAGCACATGAGCGGGCGCTTGGCCGAATTGACCGAGCGCGAACGCGATGTGATGCGCCTCGTCACGCAAGGTTTGCCCAATAAACTCATTGCCGATCAGCTGGACATCAGTGTGCGAACTGTGGAAGTGCACCGCGCCCGCGTGTTTGACAAGATGGGAGTGAAGTCTGCCGTGGAGTTGGCCAACTTGCTTCAAACACTACACAAAACAATAGCACTCCGCGCATATTTTATGCCGGCTAGAGGCCAAAAAGGCTTAAAAACTAAGCCTTTTTGGCATGCCTTTTACTTGTGCGACGCACGCCACGCAACAAGAAGGTGAACAGCACCAAAACGATCAATGCGCCGTTCCACAACAGTGGATCTGCACCGCCCCCGCCCGATCCGCCCGAGGCGACCGCTACTGGCTCGGGTAGTGGAATATTGTCAACGCGCAGCAGCGCCTCGCCAGAATCGCCCAAGCTGTCTGTAACGCTCAGTTTGAACACAAACACGCCAGGCGTGGCTGGCAGGATCACTTGGGTGAGCGAAGCAGTGGGGCTGGTAATACTCAAACCGCTGCCTTGCACCACGCTCCAGGCATAGCTGCTGATCGTGGGCGTGCCGACCGCGCTGCTGCTGCGGCCGTCTAGCATGACCACGCTACCCGGCGCGGGCTTTCCCACCTGCGCAATCACGGCTGCGGGTGCATACGAAGCCTCTACCGCACCGAGCGGATTGAGCATGCCTGCACCGCATTGCGCCGTGTTGCACACGCAAGCCACCGTGGGGTTGACACTGCATGAAGTGCCCGAGACCACAAAAGGGTTCGCACTGCTTTTCATGCGAGCGATTAACGCATCGGGGGTGAGCGATGGATTGATGGCCAGCATCAACGAGGCCACGCCAACGGCCAATGGGGCAGAGAAACTTGTACCAGCTTTATAGCCATACACATTATTGCCCAGCGCTTGTTTACCATCGTTATCGGTCGAGAGCAACAAAGTAGGTGTTGAGCCATGCCCACCTGAAGCCATCAAAGCCATATTGCTACCAACAAATGAGTAAGTAGTTTTTAGGCCGTTCGCTTGCACCGCACCCACAGCCATCACACCCCGGCAATCAGCTGGGCGCTTGAGTAATCTTGACTCAGCTCCTTCGCCATTGCCGGCTGCAACGACGATCAGCGTGCCCAGCGCGGTAATCTCGTCAATGACCGTTTGATAGCTTGACGTGCAGGCTTGATCTCCACCAAAACTTAAATTGATGACTTTGGCGGGATGCTGGTTGGGCGGCACACCCTCTACAGGCAGTCCTGCCGCCCAGCGCATGCCATCCAAAATGTCAGAAAGCTGCGCACCACATTTTCCAGAAACACGAACAGGAAGTATTTTTGCATTCCAGTTAAGCCCTGACACACCTAGATCATTGTCAGTCGATGCCGCAATTTGTCCAGCGATGAAAGTGCCGTGCCATGAAGCGTTTCTTAAAGTTCTGCACCCGAGGCTACTAAACAAAGTTGAGTCCGCCTCTGACTGTGTAATCCAATCACCCGGATCTCTTGCATCGGCATCTCGTCCAGAACCATCGTTAGAAAACTCTAACTCCTCAATGAAGTCATAGCCCGGCAGGACTACTATGCTTCCTGGCAAGTCGGGATGCGGCAAGATGCCCGTATCCACCACGGCCACGACTACTGAGGTGCCTGTGGTGATGGCCCAAGTTTGCGTCATGTTCAGTGCCGAGGGGCGCAGGGTGCTCGACCCTAAATGCCATTGGTCGGCAAAGCGTGTGTCATTCGGCGTTTGCGCCAATTGCACCCGCACATTCGGCTCAACCGAGGCCACATCGGGATGCAAGCGCAGGCGACGCATCGTATCTTCTAGCGCTGTGCCTTGCAAGGGGGCAGCAAATCGCATTAAGCGGTGATTGCCGCTGATCTCGCGGTGGGCGAAATTGGCAATACCCGAGCCTTGTTTGATCGTTTGCATGCGCTCTTGCGCGAGGTTATCGCGCTGCGCTTTTTGCACGCTTGGCAGCTCTCTGGAGCCGCCCTCTTGTGCACTCGGCTTGAGCTGGATGATAAGGCCATGGGCCACGACGGAGGTTGATGCTTGAGCTTGAGCCGCACCGAGCGCGGACAAGATCAGGAGGAGGGGTAATAAAAAACGGCGCATGCCAGTTTGTAGCATGCGCCGATGTTGTTGTGTGAACCGCAGGTGTAAAAATCTCAGCTTACTTGCGGATTTTTAGGCTCTGACGGCCTTGACGGATGATTGTTCACAGGCTTTAAGCCACCACGCGCACCATTTCCAAACATTTGTTGGAGTAGCCCCATTCATTGTCATACCAACTCACGACTTTGATGAAGGTGCTGTCGAGTGCCAAGCCCGCCTCAGCATCAAACACGCTGGTGCAGACTTCGCCCCGGAAATCTGTGGCCACCACTTTATCCTCGGTGTAGCCAAGCACGCCCTTCAACGCACCCCGACTTTGCGCTTTCATCTCGGCGCAAATTTCGGCGTAGGTGGCTGGGTTATTGAGTTCGACGGTCAAATCAACCACGGATACATCGCTGGTGGGCACGCGGAAGGCCATGCCGGTGAGCTTTTTATTGAGCTCAGGAATCACCACGCCCACAGCTTTCGCAGCGCCAGTCGATGAAGGAATGATGTTTTCCAAGATGCCACGGCCACCGCGCCAATCTTTGTTGGAGGGGCCGTCCACGGTTTTTTGCGTGGCGGTGGCGGCGTGCACGGTCGTCATCAGGCCGCGCTTGATGCCCCATTTGTCGTTGAGCACCTTGGCTACGGGAGCGAGGCAGTTGGTGGTGCAAGAAGCATTCGAGATAATGGCTTGGCCTGCATAGGTTGTGTGGTTCACGCCATAGACGAACATGGGCGTGTCGTCTTTAGAAGGCGCAGAGAAGATCACTTTTTTCGCGCCAGCGGCCAGATGCTTTTCGCCCGCATCTTTGGTGAGGAACAAGCCCGTGGCTTCCAGCACCACATCTGCGCCGACTTCATTCCACTTCAGGCTGGCAGGGTCTTTTTCAGCAGTCAAGCGAATTTTTTGCCATTGACCACGAGGGTGTTGCCTTCGACCTTCACATCGCCCTTGAAGCGGCCATGCACGCTGTCATACGTGAGCATATAAGCCAAATAATCAGGTTCGAGCAAATCGTTGATACCAACGATTTCAATATCTGAAAAATTCTGCACGGCGGCGCGAAACACCATGCGACCAATGCGGCCAAAACCATTAATACCTAGCTTGATTGCCATAAATCACTCCTAAAAGGTTCAAAACATTCAGTTAAAAGGCGCAAACCTTTGCGGGCTTGCGCCTTTTGCTCAAGGCTTTGAAAGCCTGCTGCCTGCTCGTGCGATGAGATTACACGCGGCAGCCGAGCTGGCCTTTTTGCTGTTTTCAAAATAAGTCAAATCACCGGGGCAGCTGAGTTTGGGCTCTGGCACTTTGGTACCTGCTTTGGCACTACAGTTAAAGGCTTTGGTTTTGGCGTTTTGTCCGGCTTTGGCCAAGTCCAGCCTTCTGGGCACAGTGCGGGTTTGTTGGCTTCAGGCGTTTTGGCGGCGGCTGTAGGTGCAGATGCAGGTGCAGCAGCGACAGGCGCAGGTGCTGCCACAGTCAACATCGTTGATTGCGTTTTACCTGCACACTTGAATGAGCCGCCAACTTTGACTGGATTTGCTTCGATTTTGAATTGACCCGCTTTGGCGTAGCTGCGGCTGACCACATGAGGAATTTCATTGGCTTTGTTCAACCTCACTAGAGATTCAGTGCCATCACCAAAGCGCAGACGAATGCCGCAATTGACATTGTCAGTGGGGTCAAACATCGCAGTAATTTTGACGGCCTCACCCACCTTGGCATTTGCTGGCTCAACCTTGACACCGTTTAAGGTCTGCGCTTGTGCGCCAGCCATCCACATTGCACTCACTAAAACAATCCATGCTTTCATCTTGATGCTCCTCGTTAGAAAATTAAAACACTGATTCAGGCAAAGTAGGCTTAAACTCGCTTCGCCAACACAGCGCAGGCTGTGTCAGCTACATTTTGCGCTGTAAATCCAAAATGTTTGAAGAGTACCGGCGCGGGCGCGGATTCGCCATAGGTGTCGAGGCCAACGACGGCTGCGCAGCCGTATTTCCACCAGCCATCCGTCACACCCATCTCGACTGCAACGCGAGGCAGGTTGGCAGGAAGAACCAGCGCTTTATAAACAGCGGTTTGGCGGTCAAATGTGGTGGTGCTCGGCACGGATACAACGCGGGCTGCTATCTTTTGCGAAGCAAGCAGTTTTTGGGCATCAAGAGCGAGGCCAACTTCTGAGCCGGAGGCCATGAGCACGATTTGGGCTTTTCTCTTGACACCAATGTGCTCGGGCTCAGAGAGTACGTATGCGCCTTTGTCGATGTTGTCTGCGGTTTGCTTTGGCAAGTAAGGCAGGTTTTGGCGGGAGAGCAGCAGGGCGGTGGGCTTGTTTTTATTCGCCAGCGCGGTGGCCCATGCAATCGCGGTTTCCAAGGTATCGGCGGGGCGCCACACATCGAGATTGGGTATCAAGCGCAGGCTGGCGGCATGCTCGACCGACTGGTGCGTGGGGCCATCTTCGCCGAGGCCAATGGAGTCGTGCGTGAACACATGGATCACGCGCTGCTTCATGAGCGCGGCCATGCGAATGGCGTTACGGCTGTAGTCAGAGAACGTCAAGAAGGTGCCACCGTAAGGGATGAAACCACCATGCAGCACCACGCCATTCATGATGGCGGCCATGCCGAATTCGCGCACGCCGTAGTTGATGTGGCGGCCAAGCTTGCCTTCGGCATCGCGCTTCACATCGCCTGCCAAATCAATACGCAGCGCGGGTGTAGATTTGGTATTGGTGAGGTTCGAGCCGGTTAAATCGGCGCTGCCGCCGAGCAATTCGGGGAGCGCTGCGGTGAAGGCTTCAAGCGCTAGCTGGCTGGCCTTGCGGCTGGCCACAGTTTCTGCTTTGGCATGCGTAGCAGCCAAGGTTTCAGCCACGACTTTGGAGAAGCCTTTGGGCAACACGCCAGCCATACGGCGCTTGAATTCTTCGGCTTGTGCGGGGTAGGCAGCGGCACTAGGCTGCAAACTTTTCGTTCCAAGCGGCTTCTTTTTTCGCACCGCTGGTTTTTGCATCCCATGCGGCGTAAACGTCAGCAGGAATTTCAAACGGTGCATGATTCCAGCCAATCGCTTCGCGCGTGAGCTTGATTTCCTCTGCGCCCAGCGGCTCGCCGTGTGCTTTAGAAGTGTTGGCGCGATTCGGGCTGCCTTTGCCAATATGCGTTTTGCAAATGATGAGCGTGGGCTTGGTGGCAGATTTTTTCGCATCGGCAATCGCGCGGCTCACGGCTTTCACGTCGTGGCCATCCACGGCATCAATCACATTCCACTGATAGCTCTTGAAGCGCCCCGCTACATCGTCCACATACCAAGGCGCAACCTGCCCGTCAATCGAAATACCATTGTCGTCATAAAGCGCGATCAGCTTGTTGAGTTTCCATGCGCCTGCGAGGGCGCAAGCTTCGTGCGAGATGCCTTCCATCATGCAACCATCACCGAGGAAGGTGTAAGTGAAGTGATCGACGATGCTGTGCTTGGGCTGATTGAATTCAGCGGCGAGCAACTTCTCAGCCAGCGCCATGCCCACGGCATTGGTGATGCCTTGGCCAAGCGGACCCGTGGTGGTCTCAACGCCAGGCGTGATGCCGGCCTCGGGATGGCCTGCGGTTTTGCTGTGAAGCTGGCGGAAATTCTTCAGCTCTTGGATCGGCAGATCGTAGCCCGTGAGGTGCAAGAGCGAATAAATCAGCATGGAGCCGTGGCCGTTGGACAAAACAAAGCGATCGCGATTCGCCCACTGAGGATTCGTCGGGTTGTGGCTCAGATGCTCATTCCACAGCGCAACGGCCATATCCGCCATGCCCATGGGTGCGCCGGGATGCCCCGAGTTAGCAGCTTGGACGGCGTCCATCGACAGGGCACGGATGGCGTTGGCCATGGTTTGGTTGTTTGCGCTCATGGGGTGTTTGGAGTGAGAGATCGGGGAAACCCGTAATTTTAGCGGGCTGACAAGTACCTTCGATGTACCGCCGATTTGTTTTGGTTTCGGCATTACGATAGCCTAATGCAAGGTCTTCACCTCACCGCTGATTTATCGGATTGCCAATGCGATGTGGCATGGCTCACCAACGCTGATCGCCTGGGCGCAGCTTGCGTACAAGCCGTGCAAGGCAGTGGCCTGCATGCCGTGGCGCAGTTGTTTCACACCTTTCCCGCAGCAGACGGCAATGCAGGGGGCGTGACAGCCACGGTGCTGCTGGCCGAAAGTCATTTGTGCGTTCACACCTGGCCTGAAAAAAAGGCGGTGACGCTGGATGTGTATGTCTGCAATTTCAGCGGCGATCATTCTGACAAGGCGAGAGCGTTGATGGCTGAATTGATGAAGCTTTTTGCACCGGGCAAGGTGGCGGTCAATGCGCTGGAGCGTGGGGCGGCTTGATTTGTTAGGTCAACGCAACTGACAAGCTGCGAGTCTCATCACGCTGCATGCAAGTCGCGCGGGTACTTACAACACGGCATGCAAGCCCCGCGTGAACGCCTCTTCAAACACGCTGACCCCGCTCCAGTCACTGTGGGCGAAGCGTAGGCGCTGAGTGGCGGGTATGGACATCTTGGGGTAACGATTGATTTGCTCTTGATTTAATAGCACTCCGCGCAGATTTCTTGCCGGGTAGTGGCCGATTTGGCTTAAAAATGCGCTGTGGCAGCCGGTGTGGGCACGGCCATGGCGTGGCCGTAGCGCGTGATACTGATGTG
>JAAUOI010000305.1 GCA_012036375.1 Allobrachymonas sp.
TCCTGCACGCCCCAGCGCCCTACATCGGCCACTGCGGCCCGATAAGTCGCATGCAATCCAGCGTCTCGCTGCAAGAGCGTATAAAAGCGCGGCCACACCAAGCGTATGGCCTGCGCATCGTCTTCCAGCAATTCATAAGCCGGCGGCAAACCCAGCTCTTGCAACACGGCCAGTGGCGCATGTTTCACGAGCGTGGCAAACCAACTGTGAAAGGTGCGAATCTGAACACCACGCGGAGATTGCAACGTGACCTGATATAAATTTGATAGCACTGTGCGCAGCTTTTGTGCCGGCAAAAGCCCGTTTTTACTTAAAAAATCATCAGACAGACCACGCTCACTCAGCGCCTGCGCCAACTTCTCATCACTCGCGGTTGAAAACTCCAACAGCCATTCATTCAAACGCGAGCGCATCTCGCCTGCTGCCTTTTTGGTGAACGTGATCGCCAAAATCTCATGCGGCTCGGCCCCCGCAAGCAAAGCCCGCAAGATACGTGAGACCAACATCCAAAGTTTTCCCGCACCCGCGCAAGCCTGCACCACGACAGGCCGCAGCGGATCACAAGCCGCCGCGTAAAACGCCTCTCGCGAGCACGCTTTGCCAGCGAGCGTGTACGCGGGTTTGACTCGCTCGCTCATGCCGCGCTCCAACTGTCTTTGCGGCACAGCCCCCGCGCTGCACACAGTTCGCAGCTTCTGCCTTCGCCCAAAGCTGGCAGGCTATGGCCTGCGCCAATACGCTGTGCATCATCCGTCAAGCCTTTTAGCAACAGAGGTAGCGCCTCTTGCACCTGCGGCTGACTGACGGTGCGCGTAGTTTTTTCTCCTAGCGCGATGTAGGCCGCATCGAAAGGTGCTTGTCCTTCATCCACCGACAACAGCGCGGCGTAAAACACGAGCTGCGTGTCCTCCAAAGGCCGCGCCACGCGCTTTTTCAGCTGACCCTCCGCCTCGGTCTTGTAATCCATCACAGCAACATGCGGCGCACCCGCATCACCCGCGCCATGCAACACATCGAGCCGATCCAAGCGACCTTGCAGGCGAATACTCTCCTCATCGCTGTGCAAGGCCAATTCGCGGCAGGCGTTGATTTCGCTGGCCTCAAAGCGCCAGCCTTTGCCTTCATGCTCAGAAAGCCATTTCAAATAACTGTCGCGCAACTGCGGCCAGCTCGCAGCAAAAGGCACAAAGCCCGCATCTTGCAACAGCGGCTCAGACAGCTTGGCAGCACTTGCATCAAGCAACTCCACATCGCGCTGCGCATCAGAATTCACTGGCCGTGCCCGGTGAAATTCACTCAACACCTCATGCAGCCAAGCGCCAAATTCGCGTTTAGAAAGCTCTTCATCCAACTCCAAAGCCTCCTGCAAACCCAAGAGGCGCAGCGCGAAATAGCGATACGGGCAAGTGCGCACATCGGCATAGCTGCTGGCAGACCATCTATTGTTAGCCAGCGCAGCCGCGCTTGGCGCAGGCCGGCTTTGCGGCTGGGCAGCCCGCCTCACCCGCACTCGCGCATCTACACCCTGTTGCCTTGCATGCGACAGCATCCAAGCCTGCAACAATGGGCTTGGCGACAGTGGCTCATCGCCCTGCGCTTTACGCCAAATCACATGCACTTGCGACACTTGCATGGCATGCGCCCAAGCCGTTTGCTGCTCTTGCATCACTTGTTCATGCAGTGGCAAGCCCAGTGCCACGCGCTGCGCACGCGTCCATGTGCCAGACAGCGGTGGCGCAAGCGGCAGGCGCTGCTCATCTGTACCCGCCAGCACCGCGCAGGCAAACGGCCGCGCGGCCATCTGCGCCAGCGGCAAGATCACCACATCTGCCGTCTCGCCTTGAGCCAGCGGTGAGCCCACTTTAAAAATCGCACCCTCCAGCGCCTCTTGCACCCATTGATTGAATTGCGCCGCACTCATCGGGCTCGCATCCTGGGACACGATGTCGTGCAACGCGAGCTCGCCCTCCATCACACGATCCAGCATCAACGCCGCCAACACTTGCTGCCCCGCCGCATCGCTGCGCAAGCCGTTCCACAGACCGCCCTCGTGCAGCGCTTGATACAAGCTGCGCAGCCACTCGGCCAAAGTTTTACTGCCTCTGAGCAATTGCCACAATGCTTCAACCGTCTTCCCACTCGCTATAAATTCAAGAGCACTCAGCGCATATTTCATGCCGGCTAAAGCCCTATTTTGGCCTCGAAACTGCCGCTCTAACGCCGCCAGGGCTGCCGTGGGCGTGTCCGTGTGTTTCAGCGCATCCAACTGCTCATCCAGCGTGGCCAATGGATGCGCCGCACGCAGCAGCGCCATAAGAGCCGCAGCGGCGCGGGTGGTAGAAAGTCGCCAGCCCGTTTCATCTGCCACGCGCACGCCACGCTCGCCCAGCATCGCGCTGATGCGCCGCGTGGTTTGCCGATCAATCGCAGGCAGCGCCACGGGCGTCTGGCCTTGCTCTATCGCCCGCAGCACACAGGCCGCCGCGCGCTGCGCTTCGTCTTCCGCGTCTTGCGCCTCTTGTGTCAACAAGAGACCACTGCTTTGCCCAACTGAGCGATACATCAAGCGATCCGTTAGCGGCAAATCCAGCCACAGCACCGCGCCTGGCTTGCTCGCCTCGATACGCTGCGCAATCGTCTGCACAATCGGCTGCTGCTGCACCCCTCGCACCACGATCAGCAAATCAAGCTCTTCGGCCGCCCGCCCCTCAAACAACACATCGCTCGCGTAGCGCGAAGCCGCGCTCCAAGCCAGCGCAATCTGCGCCACTGCCTCTTCATGCCGCGCAAATTGCGGCATACCGCCAGCGAGCAGCTCCGAGCCCATGCGCTGCCCCCAAGCCAAGCGCTCATCGGGATGCACGCAAGCCGCCAAGCCAGCCAGCTGCTGCACCGCCTCCACCAAGGCGGGCGTGAGCAGCGCAGCCTCTTGCTGCAAACCTGCCTGCGCCAAATAGCGCCGCGCCCGCAAACTATCAAGCCCCACATCAAAGCCAATATCCAGCGCCTGCGGCTCAAAAGCCCCCAGTCGCTGCTGCCAGCTTTGCGTTGTCTCCAAGCGCGGCATAAAGGCCGAGACCCCGCCCAATGACTGCGTCCAAGTTTGCCCAGCCAAGGCTTGCAATTGGAAAAACGGCAACAGCACCACCGTGCGCGTCGCATGCACCTCTCGAGCGCCCATCTGACTGCGCACCCGCTGCCACAATTCGTCCCAAGCCTCTAGACAAGGCGCAGCAGAGCCATTGCTCGGCGCTATCGCTTCAATAGCCATGTCTGGAGGGGCATCGTTAGTCAAAATCTTGCTTTCTGTCACAATGCCCACACTGTAATAGCTGTCTGCCCAAGCCGACTCATTGGGCGACTCATTTGTTTATTCTTTATACCTAGCGAGAACTCTTATGGCCAGCGCCCTCATTAAACATATTACCGACACCAGTTTTGAAGCCGATGTCTTGCAGTCCGAGCAACCTGTCTTGGTCGATTTTTGGGCCGAGTGGTGCGGTCCTTGCAAGATGATCGCTCCCGCTTTGGACGAAATCGCCAGCAGCCATCAAGGCAAAATCCAAATCGCCAAAATGAACGTCGATGAAAACCGCGATGTCCCCGGTAAATTTGGCATTCGCGGCATCCCCACCCTCATGATCTTCAAAGGCGGCACATTGGCCGCCACCAAAGTCGGCGCCTTGAACAAAGCCCAATTGACGCAGTTCATTGATCAGACCATCGCGGCTTGATTCGCCTGCGTTGCACATTAAACCGAGATTGTCCATTAGGCGGTGCTTCGCACCTGCGCGGGCTCTCGTCGGTCGACTTTTCGGCCATTTTTGCCCCAATTTTCTCGGACCTAGCACCGCTCACGCCCTCCAAAATTGAGACAAAACTGCCTCGAAAATC
>JAAUOI010000306.1 GCA_012036375.1 Allobrachymonas sp.
TTTTTTTGAGTGTGACCGATGCCATGAATTCTGCTTTTCTAAAAGAGAGGGTTGCTCAGGAGTTAGCCCTTGACCGCACCCGCCATCAAACCTCGGTTGAAGGATTTTTGCAGGGTCAAATACATCAAAATGCTCGGCAGCATGGCCACCAAGGTCGTCGCAATAAATGCATTGGGGCTGACTGTTTCATCCGAGCGCAATGAATGCAAGACAACCGGCAAGGTATACAAATGCTCTTTGTTGACCACGATCAAGGGCAGCAGATACTGATCCCAGATCATGATGAAGCCAAAGATCGTGACCGTCCCTAATGCTGGCTTGACCAAGGGCAAGATGACTTGAAAAAAAAACTTGCCATTCGCTGGCTCCATCAACCCGCGCAGCCTCCTCCAGCTCCATCGGAATTGCGCGCATGAACTCCGTGAGTACGAAGATTGAAAATGCCCAGCCGCCTAAAGGCAAAATCATGCCCGCATACGAATTGAGCAAGCTCACATTCCATACGGGCATGTTGCCCAGTACCAGATACAAAGGAATGGCAATCACTTCTTCGGGCAGCATCATGGTTGACAAAATTGCCAAACTCACCCAAGCCAGCCCGGGAAATTTTTTACGCGCCAAACTATAGGCTGCCAAGGCACTGATACTCACTTGCAGCAATGTGCCGAGCACCACCACAATGCATGAGTTGAGCAAATAGCGCCAAGCTTTTGCATCAACCAAGGCAAAACGGAAATGCTCTATTGTTGGGCTATCAGGCCAGAACTGAAGCGTACCGGGTTTGAGCGTAGGGCCACTAAATGCGGCCATCACCATACCCCAATCGGGCCCACAAAGACGATCAGCACCAAGAGATACACACACCAGCGCAGCACTTTTTGCCATCGTGTGTCTGCCATGATTAAGCTCCCGATTTGGCCTGCAAGTGACGCTTGAACAGCAAATACGCCGTCGTGAGCGTCACCGTGAACACAAACAGCAGGAACGACACAGCGGAGGCATACCCATAATCAAATTGATCGAAGCCGATCTTGTACACATGGGTCATGATCATCTCGGTCGAACCTGCCGGCCCGCCGCCTGTGGTGGCATAAACTTCTGTGAACACCCGCACACCGCGAATAACACCCAACATCACCACGATGCCAATCGTGCCAGTCATGGCAGGTAGCGTGACATGCATGAGTTTTTGCCAAGCATTGGCCCCATCGACGCTGGCCGCGTCATACAAGTCGCGATTGATTGTTGCCAAGCCAGCCACAAAAATCACAATGTCATAGGGCACATGCTTCCACACATGCAAGGCCATCAATGTCATAATCGATTGCATAGGGTCGGATAAAAACCCTTGCGGCGCTATATCAAACCAAGATAAGGCGTGGTTCATCACACCAGCTTCTGTGGGAAAGAACACGATGCGCCAAATCTCCGCCACAATCGCCGCACTGGTTACAGCGGGTAGAAAGATGGCCGTGCGAATAATGCGCAAATGACGCGCGGGTCCCTCCAGTACCAAGGCCAAGAAAAAGGCAATCAACGCCGATAAAAAAACCGTGACAGCCACATAAAGCAAGGTATTCCCCGTCGCATGGTGCAAGGCTTGATCGCTCAAAATACGCGCAAAATTATCTAGACCAACCCATTGACTTTCACTGCCGAAGTTGACTTTGTAGAAACTCATCTCCAAGCCTTTGAACATCGGGATGAACTTGAACCACGCAAAGGTCAGCAGCGCAGGAAGCAAGAAGAGCCAAGGCAAGATCAGACTCGACACCTTGGGTTTGCGCATCTGCATCACGGGCTCTGGCCCGACAACTCGAACAGCATTGATCAGCACGGAGTCTTTCAACGACATCTCTCCCAGTATTGGCTTTGGGGCATCTTCTTGCGCAAGCGTATTCGCTCTATTGCGCTAACACTTTTTGTCGCGCCAGCTCATCATTGATTTTGGTATTGGTGATAGCCAACTCGGTATCAATATCGGATGTGCAGCTTGCCAGCGCTTTGTTAAATCCGTCCGCAGAGATTTGACGAATTGCCGTCCAGTTCGGCACTTTGTTGACGTAGCGCGAATTTTTCACATAGAGCTGATTGATCAAGCCCCAGCGTTCATCTTTGAGGACTTTGTTGATGTCTACTTTGGTGTTGACCGGTAAGCGCACAACGGGCTGTCCTGGCGCTGTCATGCCCAAGGTTTGTCCCTCGGGCGAAATCATGAACTCCAAAAAGCTCTTGGCTTGCGCTTTTTTCTTGCTGGCTTTCATGATGTAGGCACTGGTGCCCTCTGCCAACGTGATGCTGCTTTTGGGACCCGCTGGAGGCGCAACAACCTCATATTTGTCTTTGCCCGGTTCTTTGTCGTAGGGCACGAAGGCATACGGGCCTGTGAAATACATGCCCGCTTGTCCTGAGCGGAATGCAGGGTTGGCATCGGCTGTTGTGGCATTGATCGCGCCGGGTTGCGTATGCTTGTTGCACATCATGCCGCGCACCATCTTCAGCGCTGCTGCCGCACTGCCATCCAGGCCAGCACGAAAGCCCTGCCCAGAGGGTTTGACGAATTCACCCCCCGCTTGCCATACATAGGCTGACAAAAACCAACTGGTGTAACCTCGGTTCGTAGAACCTGGCACGATAAAACCATACGTATCCGCTTTGCCATTGCCATCGGGATCACGCTCGGTGAAGGCGCGAGCCATCGCTTCAAGATCAGCCCAAGTTTTAGGGATCGGCAATTTCAGTTTTTCGCGCCAGTCTTTGCGAATAAACAGCGCAAAAGCTTGTGCAGATGTGGGGACAGAATAGTAGTTGCCATCGGTGCCGCGTGCGCTCTCCCAAGCAGCGGCACTCAAGTCATTGCCGCCGACGACCTTGGCGCGATCAATTTGTCAACAATCCCCATTTGTACAAATTGACCCAGTAGCGAGGCATCGTCAAACACAACATCCGGCAAATCGTTGCCCGCTGCTGCGCGAGCCAATCTCTGCTCAAAATCTGTAATTGTGTTGAAGTACTCAATTTTCGTACCGGTTTTAGCCTTGTAGCGTTCAGCGATCGCTTCGTACACCTTGCGGGAGTCCGGCGAGGCTCGAATCCAGATTTGCAAGTCTGTTTGATCGGCAGCCAAGGCCGACTGACTATGCATCAGACCTGCCAAAGCTGTAATTGCGCAAGACTTCAGCATGTATTGCAAGCGGCGGTGCACGCAGTAGATATAGACATGGCATTGACTCCAAAAACAAGGATTCCGTCTGAGTGATTCCGACACAAGCTGCTGCCGAATATTTAAAAAATCCCAACCAATTCAAATATTGATCAAAATTTTCTTCAAATATAGCCAAATCATGAAAAGCTTTTTCTAGTATTTTCCCTCGGTTTATTTCAATTGATCTGCGCTATAAACTCGGAAGTACCATGATGTTTGCATCAATAAATCAAGCCTTCGCTCAGTGATAACACTTGCTAAATGAACCCAACTTCCTCTGAACGGAATACGAAAGCGACCATCCGGGATGTCGCTTTGGCAGCGAATGTCTCAATCGGCACGGTCTCCAAGATCATCAATTTAAGAAAAACGTTTTCCTCCGATGTGGAGACGCGCGTGAAAAAGGCTGCGCGTGATTTAGGCTACTACTCCAATCCAATGGCCAGCGGCATGGTGACAGGTCGCACCAAGGCGGTTGGACTGGTAATTTTGGATATCAGCAACCCGCATTTCACCGCGATGGTCAAGGGGGCGCATCGCGTCGCGCTCAAACATGGCTACAACATGCTGTTTGTTGACACCGAAGAAAATCAAAGCGCGGAGGCCGAATTGATCTCGGCGCTGATCCATCGTGTGGACGGGTTGATTATGAGCTCTCGTTTGCCCGACGAGAAATTGCACGCC
>JAAUOI010000036.1 GCA_012036375.1 Allobrachymonas sp.
CAACCCTTGACCTCCCACGATCGTGCGCAAAAACCCCGACAGCGACGCCCCGAAGTTCCGCGCGAACGACTCGTGCAGCGTCTGCAGAGCCCGCATCTGGTCCTTCGACACGCGCTCGGGCCGCTTGAAGTCGTATGGCCTGACCCTCCACCGTCTCGCCGCGCCGACGGTTGCGGCTGAAGATCTGCCCGTGGACCGCCTCCTGCTCCACCTCGCCCGTGTCGATCGCGTCCAGAAAGGGCGTCGATCTCGTTTTTGTTCAAGCGTGTCGGCGAACATGGGGGCGTGGCTCCGCGGGCAAGCAGGCCCAGCTGGCCCGCACACCGCATTATCGGGGCCGCCCCCGCCCGCGCTTGAACCCCGCCGCAGGCGACCCCGAGGGCATCTTCTGACGCAATCGGGAACAATCCTCACCCCAATTATGGATTGCCCGGCAGCACGCCCCCTTCCGACCCAGGATAATGCACCGATGAACCTCCTCGTCCGCACGCTGGCTCTGTTCCTTCTGCTCCTGCCGCTGGCCGTGCTCGCCGCGGGCACATTCCTGGCCTCGGCGGGAACCGCCATCGCCCAGGATTCGCTGATCTACGGCCAGTCGGACCCGCAGGCCAAGCAGGGCGGCAAGCTGGCCTTCCCTTTCTTCACCATTGAAAACGTCGATATCGTTGACGCCGATCACATCATTGTCGGCAACGACAACAACTTGCCCTTCTCTTCAAGCCGCGAGCCCAATCAAGCAGATGACAACGAGTTCATCTTGCTGCGCGTGCGCGAGTTGTTGCAGGCGAAGTGAAGGCTGTAGTGCAAGGAGTCTGACACAATCGCCAGATGGCATTTACCCAGATCATTGTTCCCTGCGCGGGCATTCAGCCCTTTGAATCAGATTCCAGCGCCGCAAATCCCGCACCGCTTTTGAGCCATTGGCAAGAGTTTGAACGCACGGAGCTGCACAGCGAGAGCTTGTGCATGCCCTATGAGATGGCTTATGCGCGGGCGCTGGAGCTGCCCAGCGATGAAGGCGAGATTCCTTGGGCAGCTTTTGAAAGCAACGCGCTGCGCCAGCCCTGCGCTTGGATTCACCCCTGCCACCTCGATGTGGGCATGACGGATATGGTGATGCAACCAGTGCAGCAGTTGATGTTGACGGCGGCTGAATCACGCGAATTGCTCAGTATCATCGCCCCACTAGCAGCGCAAGATGGAATCACATTGGCTTTCCATTCGAGTGATCGCTGGCTGGCGACTGGCGAAGCGTTTGCAAATTTGGAATGCGCCTCGCTCTCTCGCGTGCAGGGGCGCAGTATCAATGAATGGCTGCCCGATGCGGGCGAGTTTCCGCAGCAAACCAAGTTGGCACGGCTGCAAGCCGAGGTGCAGATGCTGCTGTATACGCATCCGATCAACGAAGCGCGTGCGGCGCGGCGCTTGCCTGCGGTGAATTCGTTTTGGATTGACGGCGCGGGCTCGCTGGATGCACTGCCCTCCCCGAGTGGCACGATCAAATTAGAAACTCGGCTGCAAGATGCTGCTGACAACCCCAGCCTTTATGCGAGCGCTTGGGGCTCACTCCTGAGCGAATGGGCGCAGCAGGCATCGCAAGCTATGGCGCAGGGTGATGAATTCGGCATCACACTGTGCGGTGACAAAAACGCCATCACTTGGTTTGCAGCACAGCCGAATTGGAAGCACAAGATTTCAAGCCTTTTAGGCCGCAAGCCGGCGCAGAATCTGCGCGAGATGCTATGATATTTGAAGCAAGTATAAAACCCTATTTTTTAAGCATTTTCGGCCTCTACCCGGCATAGAATATGCGCGGAGTGCTATGAAATTAATAGTTAGAGAAGTACCACCGCGTGGCGCTTGGGCATTAGAAAACGCAGGCGTGCATCCGCTCTTGGCGCGGCTGTATGCGGCGCGCGGTGTGCAAAGCTTGGAAGAGTTAGACGATGGCCTTGCCAAGCTCTTGCCGCCCTCTTCCATGAAGGGCTGCTTGGAAGCGGCGAAGTTATTGGCGGACGCGATTGCCGCGAACAAGAAGCTTTGCATCGTGGCCGATTACGACTGCGATGGCGCCACAGCTTGCGCCACCGGCGTGCGCGGCTTGAAGCTCTTGGGCGCAAAGCAGGTGAGCTATCTCGTGCCGGATCGCGTGGTCGATGGTTATGGGCTCACCGCTTCGATTGCAGATCGGGTGAAAGCGCAAGGCGCAGACATGCTGATCACGGTGGACAACGGCATTGCCAGCGTGGAAGGCGTGGCGCGTGCGACTGAGCTGGGGCTGCAAACGCTCATCACCGATCACCATTTGCCCGGCGACACACTGCCGCAGGCTGACGTGATCGTGAACCCGAATCAGCCCAGCTGCCCGTTTGAAAGCAAATCGATTGCGGGCGTGGGTGTGATGTTTTATGTATTGCTGGCGCTGCGGGCTGAGCTGCGCGAGCGCGGAGCTTTCACACAAGCCACGCAGCCCAAGCTTGATGCGCTGCTGCCCATCGTGGCGCTTGGCACAGTGGCCGATGTGGTCAAGCTCGATGCCAACAATCGCCGACTCGTCGCTCAAGGCATCAAACGGCTCAGAGCGGCGTATCTCCGGCGGGAATAGCTAGCCTTTTTGTAGCAGCCAGCCGCAAGATGCCGATTGCCAGCACCTTTGATTTTGGCTTTGCTCTGGGCCCTCGCATCAATGCAGCCGGCCGTTTGAGCGACATGACGCTCGGCATCGAATGCTTAATCTCTGATGATGCGAGCCGCACCGATGAATTGGCCAAGCAGCTCGATGCCATCAACCGCGAACGGCGTGATATTGAAAGCGGTATGCGCGAGCAGGCAGAGGCTGCACTGCAATACATGTTTGCAGACGATGAGCCTATAGAAAATCATCCAAGCGGCGTGGCGATCTTCGATCCCGAGTTTCATGAAGGCGTGGTCGGCATCGTGGCCAGCCGCATCAAAGACAAGCTGCACCGCCCTGCTTTCGTATTCGCAGCGAGCGCCGCGCCTGGCCAAGAGCATTTGCTCAAAGGCTCAGGCCGCTCGATTGCGGGTTTTCATCTGCGCGACGCACTTGATTGGGTTGCCAAAAAGCATCCTGGTTTGCTCATCAAATTCGGTGGCCACGCCATGGCGGCGGGTTGCACAATTGAGGAAGAGCATTTCGAGACGTTTGAAGCGGCATTCGCTGAAGTGGCAGCACTGTGGATCGACCAAGCCACGCTCGCCCGCCGCTTAGAAACTGATGGCCCGCTCCCCGCAGAATACCGCCGCGCGGATATGGCGGATACGCTCAACCAAACCGTGTGGGGCCAAGGCTTCGCGCCACCGATTTTCAGCGAAGAAATGGAAGTCGTCTCGCAGCGCTTGGTTGCCGAAAAACACCTCGGCCTCAAGCTCAAACACCAAGGTCAACTCGTTGACGCCATCTGGTTCGGCCACACCGAGCCGCTGCCCGCCAAGGCTCATCTGGCCTACCGGCTGGAAAGCGACGAGTGGCAAGGTGTGAAACGGGTAAAGTTTTTCATTGAAGGTATGGCAGAGTAGAAATTGCGTTTTTGTAATACATTTTTGTTTTACAATATGTGCATACAAATGGAGTAAGCTATGAGCGTATCCACCTTATCTTTTCGTGCGCCCTTTGATTTCGCGGCTCAAACCAAAGCCTTGGCGGCTGCTTTCAACATGACGAGTTCAGACTACGTGCGCGAAGCGGTGCGCGAGAAAAATGAGCGCATGCTCAAAGAGCGCATAGTCTTCCTCTCCAAATCACTCTCTGCACAAAGCTTGGCAGAAAATACAGCCATGGATGGCGCGACAGGAGATGGCCTTGGCCAAGCCTAAGCGCGGCCAGCTATGGGAAGTGGATTTTGAGCCACAAACGCACAAGCAAGAGCCCGGCAAACGCGGCCGCCCTGCTCTGGTGATTCAAACAGATGTGCTCAACGATGCCGGGCACAGCACCACCATCGTGATTCCGTGCAGCACACAGGTTTATCGAGACAGCATGGGCGATGGCTTCCCACTTCGCGTCATGCTCGGAAAAATTATCAAATCAGGGCAATTGGCGCAAGACACAGATGTGTTGATTGATCAAATCCGTACGATTGCCAATCAACGCTTTATGGGCAACAAAGCCTTGGCAGAGCTGCCGCGAGCGCAATTGAAGCGCGTGGAAGAAGCGCTCAAAATCCTCACAGGTGCTTGAAGACCGCTGCGCTCGCGCTCCTAGCCTTCGGCTTCAGCTTAAGTGCTGCAACAGATGCGCATTCGCCGGCCAAGGGCTGCTGAAGAACGGCGCAACCATTTCTGGCGTGATATCTTCAATCCGCGCTGGCTGCCACTTAGGCGCATGGTCTTTGTCCACCGCCAAGGCGCGAATACCTTCCACCGTTTCAGTCGCTGCGCCGCTGCGCTGCAAATGCTGGGTATGAAAACAATGGCGCACCAAGTCGCGCTCAAGGCGCAGCTCGTCGGCTATTTCCATGCCGCGTGCACGGCGCACGAGATCCAGCGTCACATGCAGCATGAGCGGCGAGCGTTTGCGCAACAGTGCAGCCGTTTCTTTCGCCCAATCGCTGCTATCTGCCTCCAGCGCAGCCACGATGCTTGTGATGTTGCCTTGCGCAAAGAAATGCGATATTTTTGAGCGATTTAGGCTGTTAGCCGGCATGGAATCTGCGCGGAGTGCTATTGATTTAGTAGTCATCGAAGCCAAGATTTGCTTCACATCGCCCTCTTTATTCCCCATCGAATCCCACAACGCAGCCAACTCCAAGCTCGCAATTTGCACATCCGCCAAGCCCACATCCACTGCCGCAGCGCCATTGAGCAAATGCCCTGTTAGCGCCAAATATTCGCCCATGCCCGGCTGCGCCCCATCGCAACGCGACAGAAACCAACCGCCGCCCACATCCGGAAACAAGCCAATCATCGTCTCAGGCATCGCCATCTTCGTGCGCTCCGTGGTGATGCGCACTGTGTTCGCTCCGCCATGCCCACTGATCCCCATGCCGCCGCCCATACAAATGCCATCAAGAAAAGCGACATATGGCTTCGGATAGGTATGAATCAAATGGTTGAGGCTGTATTCCTCGGTAAAGAAATCTTCCAGCGCCGGATCGCCAGCGAGTGCCGCTTGATGAAAAAACCGAATATCTCCACCTGCGCAAAACGCGCCAAACGGAGCAAAGCTGCCATCCGCAGCTTTGCCCATCCCCCGAATCGCCACCAGCTTGATCTGCGGCGAATCTTTCCACTTGAGCAAAGCTGCTGTGATGTCGCGAATCATCGGCAAATTCAAAGCATTGAGCGCCTTCGGGCGATTGAGCGTGATGAGACCTGCGTGGCCGCGCTCTTCAATGAGGACTAAGTTGTCTTGCGTCATGATTTTTCCATCCTAATATTTCATTTGCGACCAGCGCACCAATCACCAAAGCGCCACCAACGAGCACAGCCTGCGTAGGCACTTCACCAGCAAAAATCCATGCAAGCAAGATACCGAAAATCACTTCGAGCAAGGCGAGCAACGACACTTCAGGCGCTTTGAGCACACGAGCGCAAACCACAGCGAGCACGCAGGGAATGGCGAGTTGAACGAGGCCCAGCAGCGCGAGCCAGCTCACATCGCTTGCTGTGGCGGCGAAAGGCAAAGCTAAGGGAATAGTAACGAGCGTGGAAATGATGCCACCGATCAAGACGCAGGGCACAAAATCCAGCTCCTCACCCCGAGCCTGTGCACCCTGCACCACAGTCCAATGGATCGCACCTGCCACAGGCACGCAAAACGCCACTGCCATGCCAAGCGCGGCGCTGCCTTGAGTCAAATCAAGCTGCTGGCCAAACATATACGCTATGCCTGCGCAGGCCACGCCAATTGCCACCCAAGTGCGCAGCGGCAAGGCGTGGCCGATGAAGATGCGGGCGATCAATGCGGTGAGCAGCGGGCCTACCGCCATCGTTACTAACACATTGCCCACCGAAGTGAGCGTGAGCGCGACCATGAAGGCGGTGAACATCACGCTCCAGCACACGCCGCTCACCCAAAACGATGTGCTCTTCCAATGAAAACTTTTGAATACGCCCTTGCCGCGCCAAATTGGCAAAA
The DNA here is from genome assembly GCA_012036375.1 of Allobrachymonas sp. Taxonomy (GTDB): domain Bacteria; phylum Pseudomonadota; class Gammaproteobacteria; order Burkholderiales; family Burkholderiaceae_C; genus JANMDU01. The sequence continues at coordinate 6,101 of JAAUOI010000036.1, forward strand.
TAATGAGCAGAGAGATCACCGTAAATAAGCTACGCCAAAACGTGACTTCAAAGCTCTTGGCCGATTCAAGCTGTTTGGTGACCGCGCCGGCGATTGACCACATGAGCGTGACAGCGATCATCAGGAACACGGCTTTGGAATGGGTGAGTTTCATTTTGATTTTTTCTTGGCACCTGCGGCGCGGCGCGTTGGAGCTTGGCGTGAGGCAAGCTCATCTAACACCTCATCCATCATCGTCATTTCCTCATGCCGCATGATCATAATTAGCTCATCGTCAGTAATTAAACGCGATTGCTCTTTCGCCCAACGCTTGAGACCCGCATCGTTTTGCACCAGCGCCATATCGCTACGCATCTCGTGCAAGGTGTCATCGTATTCGCGGGTGGCCTGCGCAAAGCTTGCTTCCAAGGCCGCAGCAGTGATTGGCTGGCCATAGGGCAAGCGAAACTCGCCAAACATTTGCATGCGCATATTTGCCACATCAGCACTCAGCTCTTTGGCCTGCGGGCGAAGCAAGGCCACCCACGCTTTGAGCTTGTCTTCGGCCACCGCATGCATCGCGCTGGCATCAATCTGCTGGGCTTCGAGCTGGAGCTTGAGCAAGGCCAGCAAATCTTGTTTGTCGTAAGCGGCATTGACTTCGCTCATCAAATCATGATGGCGCAAGCGCTGCGCTTCGTTTTCAGCGCGATCAGGATGGAGCTGACGCGCGAGCTGGCGATAGATATTTTTCAGCGAGCTTTGCGCCTCTTGCGCGGCCTGTTCAACACTGGCGAGCTTGGCTTGCAGCTTGGGATCCGTCTTGGCTTTTTCGGCTTTGCGCTCTGGCGTTTTTGCTCGCGCTTGGCGCGGCGCTGATCTTCGATCTCTTGCGCTTGCTGCATCTTCTCTTGAATGGCACTCAGCGCCGCCCGCGCTTGTTCTAAGGCATTGGCTTTATCGCCCAACTCTGGCAATTCGATGCCCAAGCCAGCGAGCAATTCGCGCATGTCTTCGAGCTGCTCTTCGTCTTGATCGGCGAGCTTCTCGTTGCTATACAGATCATGAATCTCGCGCATCTGCTGATCGCCTTGCATTGCAAAGTTGATGCTAAACGACACAATCACGCGGCCAATGGCTTTGCGATTGCTTGCCGTGAGCGCCTTCGCTTTGCTGCCCTCAGGTTGCTGCAAACGCTCATGCAGAAATACCACCATTTGCTTTTGCAGCGCCTGCTGCTCGGCTTGCCGCTTGGAGAGTGTTTGATTGAATTTCAAACGGTATTGGCTTTGCAGCACTTCCAGCGTTTGCAGCTCCGCTCCCAGTTGCTCAATGCTGGCGAGCAACTTGGCAAACTCTCTTTGCATAGGTGTCGCCGCGCTTGCTTTCGCTTGCGCGACTAAGTCGCCTTTGAACTCCGAAGGAACGGGCACTTGCGTTTCGTCAAAAAGGCTGTTTTGCGCATCGCTCATCACACAATCTCCATACTTTGAATACCCGCAGCCAAAGCTTTTCGCCAAGCCGGACCTCGCGAATTGGCATCATTGAGCGCCTGCTGTAGATCTTCTGGCGCATGCGATTCATGCCAATCAAACAAGGCTGCCGCTTGCTTGACGTCTTTGTTCGATTTGGCTCGTTGCGCGATGGGTCGCAATCCGCTCACGATGAGCTTGTGCACGGCCATACGCGCAGGATTGGGCACGTTCACGAGGCAGGCTTGCGTCCGGGTGAAGATGGCAGCGGTTTGAATATCTTCGAGAGAAAATTCCATGAAGCGAAGCGCCTGAAATTCCGCGTTGAAGGCTTTGACATGCACCAACTCATTCTCGGTGCGATCCATGGGCGTTAAGAAATCGAGCACGAAGCCCGGCTCTTTGGGATGCACCCAGCGCCCGCCGCGCACGCCCTGCAAGCTCGAAGCCGGCACAAAGCCCATACCCAGCGATTCGATCACGTCTCCGAGATCAAGCTTCGCATCGCTATGCAGCGCCACTTGCATGCTCTTACCTGCATGCGCAAAATCAAGGTCTTGCGTGCGCGAGCTATCTGCCCAGCGTACGCCCAGCATGTTGCCAGCGCTCAAGAATGCGTGCGTGCCCACCAAGATGCCACCTGCGCGAAAAAATCCTGCATCCGCCAAGCGACGAATAATGACCAGATGCGGATTACTCACCGACATGCATCCCAGCGTATCGGCTGATTGCGCCAGCGCCTTGATCTGCGCCTCATCAACCGATGCGCCTGCTTGCCCGCGCCTATGCATCAGCGCGTTCAGCGCCTCTGATTCTGGTCCAAGGTAGATTTGGCAGAGCTTGCTATCCAAATCACGGTACTGGTAATACCAATAGCTTTTGCCTTTGATCTCTTTGCGATTAAAAGAACCCGGCGCATCTGCCACACTGCGCTGCATATCATGCATCTGCAAGGTTTCAAGCAATTGCGCATAGGCGGTTTGAGCGGCTAAAGGAAGATCCATGGCCCATCAATTATACTACGAATGATGATTTATGAAGTATAACCATTCATCAAGTCTATCGCTTCAGGGAGCGCGGCCGCTAGGAGTCTGGGCCGTATGGCGCTTAGTCCCTTGACGCACGCTTGCGCTCATGCTCTTCAAATAGCGCTTGCGCAGGCGAACGGATTTTGGCGTGATCTCGACCAACTCGTCATCTTCAATGAATTCCACACCGTATTCCAGCGTGAGCTGAATCGGTGGCGTGATTTTGATCGCGTCTTCCTTGCCGCTCACGCGGAAGTTGGTCAGCTGCTTGGTGCGGGTGGCATTCACCACCAAGTCGTTGTCGCGATTGTGGATGCCAACGATCATGCCTTCATACACGGGATCGTTGGCGCGCACGAACATGCGGCCGCGATCATCGAGCTTGCCCAAGGCATAGGTGAAGATTTCGCCATCGTCCATCGAGATCAGCACACCGTTTTTACGGCTGGCGATATCGCCTTTGTGCGGCTCGTAGCTGTCGAAAATATTGGCGATGAGGCCAGAGCCACGTGTGAGGTTCAAAAACTCTGTCGTAAAGCCAATCAAGCCACGCGCTGGAATACGGTATTCGAGGCGCACACGGCCACGGCCATCGGGCTCCATGTTCACCAGTTCGCCTTTGCGCTCGCCCAGCGCTTGCATCACGCCGCCTTGGTGTTGGTCTTCCACATCGGCCGTCACCAGCTCAATCGGCTCGCATTTCTCGCCATTGATTTCTTGGAAGACCACACGTGGCTTGGACACAGCCAGCTCATAACCTTCGCGACGCATGTTTTCCAGCAAAATCGTCAGGTGCAATTCACCACGGCCTGAGACTTCAAAATACCGTCTTCATCGGTTTCTTTCACGCGCAGCGCAACGTTAGATTGCAGCTCTTTTTGCAAGCGATCCCAAATCTGGCGGCTGGTGACGTATTTGCCTTCGCGGCCTGCCAGCGGAGAAGTGTTCACGCAGAAATTCATCGTGAGCGTGGGCTCATCGACTTTGAGCATCGGCAGTGGGTTCGGGTTGAGCGGATCAGTCACTGTCACGCCAATGCCGATGTTTTCAATGCCATTGATCAGCACAATATCGCCGGGGCCGGCAGATGTGGCCACCACGCGATCCAAGCCTTGGAATTTGAGCACTTGGTTCACGCGGCCTTTGTAGGTTTTGCCATCCGCACCTTCGGCCACGAGCACATCCATCATCGGCTTGATCGTGCCTGCGGTGATGCGGCCCACGCCAATGCGACCAACGAAGGTGGAGTAATCGAGCGAAGAAATTTGCAATTGCAGGGGTGCGCTTGCATCGCCTTTTTGTGAGGGAACATGGCGCAACACGGTTTCAAACAGCGCCGTCATGTCTTTGCCCCATTGCGCACCTGCCTCGCCCTCTTCCAAAGCGCTCCAACCATTCAAGCCCGAGGCATAGACCACAGGGAAATCGAGCTGCTCATCCGTTGCGCCGAGTTTGTCAAACAAATCAAAGGCTTGGTTGACCACTTTTTGGCAATCTGCGCCGGGCTTATCCACCTTGTTGACAACAACGATGGGGCGCAAGCCGAGAGCCAAGGCTTTCTTCGTTACGAAGCGAGTTTGCGGCATAGGACCTTCTTGCGCGTCGATCAAAAGCACCACGCCATCGACCATCGAGAGCGCACGCTCTACCTCGCCGCCAAAGTCCGCGTGGCCGGGGGTATCAACGATGTTGATGTGGGTATCGTTCCACTTCACGGCGCAATTCTTCGCCAAAATCGTGATGCCACGCTCTTTTCAATGTCGTTGTTGTCCATCACGCAGGTCTCAAGCTGCTCGTGGGCAGCGAAGGTGCCTGATTGGCGTAGCAGTTGATCCACCAGCGTGGTTTTGCCATGGTCAACGTGGGCGATGATGGCGATGTTGCGGATTTGTTGGGTCATGATGACTTCCTTTTCAATTCAAAACTGTGTTCGCAGCTTCCTGGGACAAGCCCTGAGCCAGCGTTTGTGAAACTTCGAGGGGAGAAAGCAAGCGGGTTGGAATCAACTCGCCTGCTTTGATATGTGCGCTGCCAAGCAGTGCACGCGGTTTGTCTCCAAATTCTTCTGCGTAAACGGCGACGTGATCGTTATCGGGCAGCTCGGTACGGCGACGCAAACCACTTAAAAATCTGCCTGCATTGTCGTTATCCAGCGTGACGGCTTCATGACCAGCGAGCAGGCTGTCCACAGGCTGCAAGGCGGCCAAGCGTTCGTTGTCATTCAAGGCTTCGAGTTGAGGCAAGGTGAGCGCTTTACTGACCAGCAGTCCGCCGGTTTCTGTGCGGCGCAAGCTAGAGAGATGTGCGCCGCAGCCCAGCGCTTCGCCAAGGTCTTCGCCGAGTGTGCGGATGTAAGTCCCCTTGCTCACAGTTGCTATGATCTTAATAGCACTTTGCGCAGATTCTATGCTGGCAAACTGCACATTGAGCTTAAAAATATGCACTTCACGCGGCTCACGCTCAAGCTCGATGCCTTGGCGAGCGTATTCATACAAAGCCTTGCCATCGCGCTTCAAAGCGCTGTGCATGGGCGGGATTTGCGAAATCTTGCCAGTGAACTGCGCTTGCACGCGATCTAAATCCGCTTGCGTCACATTCACTTCGCGCTGAGAAATCACTTCGCCTTCAGCATCACCAGTCGAGGTCTTGATGCCGAGCACCGCAGTGGCTTCATAGGTTTTCACAGCTTCAAGCTGAAGCGCAGAAAACTTCGTGGCCGCGCCGAAGCAAAGTGGCAAAACACCTGTGGCCAGCGGATCAAGCGTGCCCGTGTGCCCAGCTTTTTCAGCACGCAGCAACCACTTGGCTTTCTGCAACGCATCGTTGCTGGATAAGCCCAGTGGTTTGTCTAAGAGAAGCACCCCATGCACGGGACGCCTCACGACCCGTACTCGTGGTGCGTTCATGTTTACTCCTCAGCGTCCTTGGAACGCGAGGCGACCGCCTTGGCAATTAGCGCATTCATATCCGCTGCTCGCTCCGTGGTGCGGTCAAACTGAAAATGCAGCGTGGGCACAGTATGAATGTGCAAACGCTTGAACAGGCCATTGCGCAAAAACCCGCCGCTTGCGTGAGCGCGGCCTGCGTCTCTTCGGGCTCGCCGGTGAGCAAGCTGTAATGCACCGTCGCATGCGCGTAATCGGGCGTGACTTGAACCGCATTGATCGTGACCATGCCCACGCGAGGATCTTTCAATTCCCGCGCGATCAGCTCCGCCAGATCTCTTTGGATCTGGTCACCCACGCGGATACCGCGATTGGGGGCTGAGATTTGTTCTTTGGCATAGGTGAAATTGAATGCTAGGTAACGCGAAAATCGCGAAAAGGACGCGAAAAACGCAAAAATGAATTTTCTTTTTTTAGCGTTTTTTCGCGTTGTTTTTGCGCTTTTCGCGTTACACAGGATTTACAGCGTCCGAGCAATTTCCTTGATCTCAAAGAATTCCAACACATCGCCCTCTTGGATGTCGTTGTAGCCCTTAATGTTCAAGCCGCACTCGAAACCTTCTTTGACTTCTTTCGCATCGTCTTTGAAGCGCTTGAGTGAATCGAGCTCGCCGGTGAAGACGACCACGTTGTTGCGCAGCAAACGCAGGCGGGCTGCGCGTTTGACGATACCGTTGGTGACCATACAACCCGCAATTGAGCCGACTTTGGACACGCGGAAAACTTGGCGGATTTCGGCATTGCCGATGATCTCTTCCTTCTTGTCTGGCGTGAGCATGCCGCTCATGGCCGCTTTCAGATCATCTACAGCGTCATAAATGATGTTGTAGTAGCGAATGTCGATGCCATTGCCTTCAGCCGCCTTGCGTGCGCCTACATCCGCACGTGTGTTGAAGCCAATGATCACGGCCTTGGAGGCAATGGCCAAATTCACATCGCTCTCGCTGATACCGCCCACTGCCGCGTAGACGATTTGCACCTTGATCTCTTCCGTAGAAAGCTTGAGCAAAGAAGAAGCCAACGCCTCTTGTGAGCCTTGCACATCGGCCTTCAAAATCACAGGAAGCATCTTCACATCCCCCGCTGTCATGTCGGTGAACATGTTTTCTAGCTTGGAGGCTTGCTGCTTGGCCAGCTTGGTGCTGCGGTATTTGCCAGCGCGGTAGGTGGCGATTTCTCGCGCACGTTTTTCGTCTTGCATCACTGTGAACTCATCACCCGCGCCCGGCACTTCCGCCAAGCCTTGAATTTCCACGGGAATCGACGGCCCCGCAGATTTCACAGGGCGACCGTTCTCGTCGAGCATCGCGCGGATGCGGCCATAGGTTGCACCCAACAAAATCGCGTCACCCACTTTGAGCGTGCCGGTTTGTACCAACACAGTGGCTACTGGCCCACGCCCTTTATCGAGCTGCGCCTCCACCACCAAACCTTTGGCCATGGCTTGCACGGGTGCTTTCAATTCCAACACCTCAGCTTGCAACAGCACTTGTTCGAGCAAATCGTCAATGCCCTGACCCGTCTTCGCCGACACGGGCACGAAGGGCGACTCGCCGCCAAACTCTTCGGGCACCACCTCTTCCGCCACCAACTCGCCTTTGACGCGATCTGGATTCGCTTCAGGTTTGTCGATCTTGTTCATCGCCACAACGATTGGCACACCCGCAGCTTTCGCATGCTTGATGGCCTCTTTCGTTTGCGGCATCACACCGTCATCTGCAGCAACCACCAAGATCACGATGTCGGTCGCTTGCGCACCGCGCGCGCGCATGGCCGTGAAAGCTTCGTGGCCTGGCGTATCGAGGAAGGTGACCACGCCACGTGGTGTTTCCACGTGGTACGCACCAATGTGCTGCGTAATCCCGCCAGCTTCGCCCGCCGCCACTTTGGCGCGGCGAATGTAGTCCAACAGCGAGGTTTTGCCATGATCGACGTGACCCATCACAGTGACCACTGGCGCTCGTGGCAACAGCTCTGCCGTGAATTCGCCGGCTTCTTCTTCGGTAAAGGCTTCTGGGTCATCCAAGGTGGCAGCAACTGCTTTATGTCCCAGCTCTTCCACCAAAATCATGGCGGTGTCTTGATCGAGCGACTGATTGATCGTGACCATCTGACCGAGCTTCATCAGCTTCATGATCACTTCGGACGATTTCACCGCCATTTTGTGAGCCAGTTCGGCCACAGTAATCGTTTCAGGCACGTGGATTTCCAGCACGCGAGCTTCTGCTGGCACGGCCTCGACTTGCTCCTCGCGCTCATCGCGACCTTTTTTACCACGTGGGCCTGAACGCCAGTTGTTGCGCCCGACGCCACCCGAGGCATCGCCACGAGTTTTGATTTCTTTCTTCTTGCCATCGGAGTCTTTACTCCAGCTTGAAGATAACTTCTCCGATTTCACTTCGGTTTTCTTGCCGCCTAGGCCAGTATTGGCACTCGCCGGCCCAGCAGTTGCGCCTTCTTTCTTGACCACATTGGCCGGCTTGTGCAAAGTGCCTTTGACACTTTCCTTGGTTGCTGGCTTGGGCTCTTCCGGCTTTTTCGCCACCAAGACCTTCTTGGGCGCACTCATCATGGCGCGAATCGCCTCCGCTTCAGCCATGGCTTTGCGGCGGCGCTCATCTTGCGCCGCGGCTTGGGCTTTTTCTTGCGCCGCGCGTTGCTCGGCCGTCATCACCGGCGGACTGGCTGGTGCAGGTGCTGGAGACTCCACAGGCGCTACATTTTCAATAGCACTTGGCGCATATTCTATGCCGGCTGAAGCCGTTTTTTATCTAAATCTGGGCTTTGTGACGCCGCTTGCGCTTTGCTCCGCGCTGCATCCGCAGCCTGGCGCCGCTCTTGCACTTCCTGTTCTTGGCGGCGTTTGAACTCTGCTTGCCGTGCAGCTTCTGCTTCACGACGCGCCAATTCAGCGGCATCAATGACAGGCGCAGCAGCCACGGGTGCAGACACGGGTTCAGTAGCAGGCGCAGCCACTGGCGCAGGTGTTGGCTCGGGTTCAGGCGCAGCAACAGGTGCAGAAACAGGTGCGGCCATGGGCGCAGGCGTTGGCTCTGCCACTGGCACATCTTCATCGCGCTGCACAAACGTGCGCTTTTTACGCACTTCCACCTGAATCGTGCGTGCTTTGCCTGTGGCATCGGCTTGCTTGATTTCCGTGGTGGATTTTTTCGTGAGCGTGATCTTCTTGCGCTCGGTTCCGATGGGCGCGCTGATCCCGCTCACGTTGCTCCTGTTCGGTGACGGCGAGAAGCAGAAGTGGATGTTCATCTTCCTCGCGGTCGTCCCGTCGTGTTCAGCGATACCGTGAAGGCGATCTCCGATCGTTT